>NZ_JBFRYH010000066.1:0-9965 GCF_040984445.1 Streptococcus handemini | reverse complement strand
TCCTCCCCGTGATTTGTAGTCGTGATTGGCCTTCTCATTTTATATTATAGAGCAAAATAAAGAGCACAACACATTTTCATTTAGTGTTGTGCCTTGAGTGAAACGAAAGGAATGAATTATAAACATGATTTTAAAAGAAATGATGACCATTGTCCGTCAAGAGTGCTTGGCGCCGAACATCTTTTCCTTGGTTTTAAAAGGGGACATGGTTTCAGAGATGAAGCCGGGTCAATTTCTTCATTTACGGGTGCCAGATCAGGCCATGCTACTTCGACGTCCTATTTCGATTTCAGAAATTGATGTTGATCGGCAAGAAGCACGATTAATTTATCGTGTGGAAGGTCAGGGAACAGCTGCTTTTTCTCAGATGAAGGCAGGCGATGTGATTGATGTCATGGGGCCACTTGGAAACGGCTTTTCCCTCGATCATTTAGAATCAGGGCAAACCATTCTCATTATCGGAGGTGGAATTGGTGTTCCTCCCTTGGTGGAGCTGGCAAAACAGGCTCATAAAAAGGATGTCAAGGTGGTTTCTGTGATTGGGTTTGCTGATCGTCAGGCGGTCATTTTAGAAGAGGAATTGCAACGCTACGGTCAAGTATTTGTCACGACGGATAATGGTAGTTATGGTCAAAAAGGCTATGTTTCTACAGTAGTCGATGACTTGTCCCAAGCGTTTGATGCAGTTTATGCCTGCGGAGCGCCGGCTATGATGACCTATGTGGACCAGCGTTTTGAAGATCATCCGCATGCCTATCTCTCTCTTGAGGCTCGTATGGCCTGTGGAATGGGAGCTTGCTACGCCTGTGTAGTTCGTCCTAAAGGCGGCAAGGAATATGAAAATAAGCGTGTCTGTAAGGAAGGTCCCGTCTTTCCAACAGGTAGCCTTGTATGGTGAGAAAGGAGCATGAGATGACAGAAAATCGTTTGAAAATCTCCCTACCAGGACTTGACTTGAAAAATCCGATTATCCCAGCTTCAGGCTGTTTTGGTTTCGGTCAGGAATACGCAGACTATTTTGATTTGAATCGCCTTGGCTCCATTATGATTAAGGCGACGACCCAAGCACCTCGCTATGGCAATCCAACGCCACGAGTGGCTGAGACCCCGTCTGGTATGCTCAATGCCATTGGTTTACAAAATCCAGGTGTCGATGCGGTTCTTGCAGAGAAATTACCCTGGCTTGCACAGCATTTTCCAGACCTTCCCATTATTGCAAATGTCGCCGGCTTCTCCAATGAAGAATACGCCTATGTAGCTGGAAAAATTTCTCAGGCTAAGAATGTAAAAGCGATTGAACTAAATATTTCCTGTCCCAATGTGGATCATGGCAATCATGGTCTCTTGATTGGCCAAGTGCCAGAATTAGCCTATGAAGCGGTAAAAGCTGCGGTGGCAACATCAAGCGTACCCGTCTATGTCAAATTGACTCCTAGTGTGGCAGATATTAGCTTACTCGCAAAAGCAGCAGAAGATGCTGGAGCCAGTGGACTGACCATGATCAACACCTTGGTGGGGATGCGGTTTAATCTGAAAACTCGCAAGCCTATTATTGCCAATGGGACAGGTGGTATGTCAGGCCCTGCGGTCTTTCCTGTTGCACTAAAGTTGATTCGTCAAGTGGCTCAAGTAACGGACCTTCCTATCATTGGTATGGGTGGGATTGATTCAGCTGAAAAAGCGATTGAGATGATGATTGCAGGTGCTTCAGCCATTGGTGTTGGGACAGCGAATTTTACTGATCCCTTTGCCTGTCCAAGCATTATCGAGGACTTATCAAGTGAAATGGACAAGTATGGCATCACAAGCTTGGAAGAACTGCGGCAAGACATTCGTCAGGAATTGAGAGCAGAGACAGCTGTTAAGTAGTTTAGAAAGGGGATTTCACCTCCGAATGAATGAGGAGGCTATTCTGAACAAATAATATTGAGTAGAAATCTGTTGTTATAAAAAAGATATGATTTTATGTTTAGTGTCAGTTGACAAACGTTAGATAAATTAGTATACTATAGACAGTCAATAATCATTTTATTACTATTATCTTGTGCCCATAATGAAACGAAGAGTGATAGTAGCAACAAACCTTTAACTCAGTCCAGAGAGGCTAGAAAGGTGTTCATGGTGAAAGAGGGAGCCTCCCTCCTTTTCGTGCGACCTTGTCTAGTTAGACAAGGTTATTTTTATAGAGAGGAACAACTATGAGAGAAGAACGTCCAGTCATTGCTCTTGATTTTCCGACGATTGAACAGGTTAAAGCGTTTTTAGCCCTTTTTCCGAGTGAGGAAAGTCTGTATGTTAAAGTAGGAATGGAATTATATTATGCGGCTGGTCCAGAAATGATTCGCTATATCAAGAAATTGGGGCATAGTATTTTCCTAGATTTGAAACTGCATGATATTCCAAATACAGTCGAATCCGCCATGCGGGTCTTAGCAGAATTAGGGGTCGACATGACCAATGTCCATGCGGCTGGTGGTGTCGAAATGATGAAAGCAGCTAAGCGTGGTTTAGGGGAATCAGCTATTTTAATAGCAGTGACCCAGTTAACATCTACCTCTGAGGAACAGATGAAGGCAGACCAGAATATTCAAACCAGTTTACAAGAATCGGTCTTGCATTATGCTCAAAAAACCTACGAGGCTGGTCTAGATGGTGTGGTGTGCTCAGCTCAAGAAGCGGCAGCTATCAAGCAGGTGACTTCTGAGAACTTTATTTGTTTGACACCAGGAATCCGTCCGCAAGGTGCAGCAGTTGGAGATCAGAAGCGGGTGGTCAGTCCAGCAGATGCCTATCGGATTGGTAGTGACTATATCGTTGTCGGTCGTCCGATTACGCAGGCAATAGACCCTGTTTCCGCCTACCGCACTATTTATAACGAATGGAATCAACTATAGAATACAAGAATCAAAAAGGAGCACATCATGACATTATCAAGAGAAATTGCAGCACATTTGCTCGATATTAAGGCCGTATATTTGCAGCCAGAAGAGCCATTTACATGGGCGTCAGGTATCAAGTCCCCGATTTATACAGATAATCGGATTACGCTTTCTTATCCAGACACTCGGAGCCTGATTGAAGCTGGATTCGTAGAAAAGATTAAAGAGACATTTCCAGAAGTGGAAGTCATTGCAGGAACGGCAACTGCAGGAATTCCTCACGGTGCAATTGTTGCAGATCGGATGAACTTGCCATTTGCCTATATTCGTAGCAAACCAAAAGATCACGGAGCAGGCAATCAGGTGGAAGGCCGTATTGTGAAAGGGCAAAAAATGGTCGTGATTGAAGACTTGATTTCGACTGGTGGTTCTGTACTTGATGCAGTAGCAGCAGCAGAACGTGAAGGGGCAGATGTGCTAGGTGTGGTGGCCATTTTCACCTATGAATTGCCAAAGGCGGATGCTAATTTTGAACAAGCAGGTGTGAAATTGGTCACTCTATCTAACTATACTGAGCTGATTAAGGTTGCTAAGGTACAGGGGTATATCAATGCAGATGGATTGACCTTACTGAAGAAATTTAAGGAAAATCAAGAAACCTGGCAGGATTAGACTGATCTTGGTGGAAAGAGTGTGGAAATAGCGGTTTGTCAGTATTTCCCCTCTTTTTTTGTAAGAATAGAAATCTTTTATTGAAAATGCTATAATGAGCAGTATGTATCAGTTGTTTTTTAAGTGTATCCAAAAAATAATGTGGCTCTTGCTTCTATTTTGGCTAGTGGTTGTGGTGAAGCATTTACTGGCTCTGCCTTGGATTGGGATGGGTCTTGCTGCGATCATCATCTTTTTCTATTTTGTCCAAAAAGAGTTACTAGGTAGGATTTATGGCTATGCCATGCGTCATAAAAAAGTCTTGCTGACCTTTGCACTGTTGTTTCAAATTGCGGTGGTCCTCTCTGCTAATCTATTGGTCAGACGAGATGCTGCAGTGGTAATTTCAGGTGCCTTACACTTAATAGAAGACCAATCGATTTCCAATTACCTGACACGGAATCCTAATAATCTCGCCTTGTTTTTGTATGCGAGAGGGCTTTACCATCTGTTTGGGAATGCTACTCTTTGGGTACTACAAGTGTTAGGAATCCTCTATGTGAATGGGACGGCTTATATTCTCTACCGAGTTGGTCGTGATTTCTTTAGTCAGCAGGTTGCGGATTTAGTTTTTAGTCTATATTTACTCTTGCTTGGTTTTTCGCCCTATGTTATTCAAACCTATACAGATATTACGTCCCTTCCATTTTTAGCTGGACAACTTTATTTGATGGTAGCACTATTAAAAGAAAAACGGCATGTCAATCAACAGTTAATCGGGCTAGGAGTGGTCACAGCAATTGCTAGTCTTCTTCGACCAACCGCATTGATTAGTGTGATTGCCTTTAGTATGGTCTTGTTTTTTAAGGGAAACTGGAAAGGGTTTGCCCAGACTATGGTGGTCTTTGCTTGTAGTTTTGGGTTAGTCTTTAGTAGCCTAAGCTATGGAATGCACCAGCAGGAAGAAGTAAGGATTGTGCGTGATGAAACCTTGGCAAAGGGATTGACAACCTTTATCAATCTAGGTTTGACCTATTCAGGTACTGATCAAGAAGATATGAAAAAGGGATTGTTGCAGTATATTGCTCCAGAACGCAGAAGTGATTACAATAATGGCATGTTTGCGCAAGAAAATGAAATCAAGGAAATCAAGCGTCGTCTTCACGCTTATACCCCTGTCTCTTTCATGGGCCATTTAGGCTACAAGCTAGCAAACACCCTGTATGATGGTGCCTTGAATTGGTTGTATACTAAGCCTGAGTCGGAGAAAACGCCATTGATTTCACCGCTCTACGTCTATACAAAAAATAATGGGCTGGCAGAAATTATGCGCCAGTCGATTATTCAGTATGATGGGAAGTATTATGACGTTTACCAAGCAGTTAAGCAAGTTATTTGGCTGGTTACTATTATAGGCTTGTTTTGGGCTGTGGGACGCTATCGGTCAGATGATGTGGTGAATTTTTTAAGTCTGGGAGTTTTTGGTGGTCTTTTATTTCTCATGATATTCGAGGGTGGAAAGGCACGGTATTTATTACAGTTTTTCCCACAAATCTTATTGTTATCAAGTATCGGCTTAGCGAGAATGCTTAAAAAGGAAAGGAACTTATGATTTCAGTCATTGTCCCCTGCTTCAATGAAGAAGAAGCAATCCCCCTCTTTTATCAGGAAATGGAGAAAGTCCGTCAGGAAATGGCGGAACGTTTTGAATATCTCTTTATCAATGATGGTTCTAAAGATCGTACCTTAGAGGTTTTACGTGACTTAGCGAGTCAGGACGAGGCAGTCCAGTATCTATCTTTTTCAAGAAATTTTGGAAAGGAAGCGGCACTTTATGCAGGTCTAAAAGAAGCAAGGGGAGATTTGGTCACTGTTATGGATGTAGACTTGCAAGATCCACCGGAATTGCTGATTGAAATGAAGGCCATGCTAGACATTAATGCTGATTTGGATTGTGTTGGCACACAGCGCATAACGCGTGCCGGTGAGCCTCCAATTCGCAGTGCTTTTGCGACTCTTTTCTACAAGGTGATGAATAAAATCAGTCAGGTTGAAGTCGTGGATGGAGCGCGTGATTTTCGCTTGATGCGCCGCCACATGGTGGATGGTATCCTTGAAGTTTCAGAATACAACCGTTTTTCAAAGGGGATTTTTGCCTGGGTTGGCTTTGAAACAGAGTATTTACCTTACGAAAATGTCGAACGTGTGGCTGGTGAAACCAGTTGGTCTTTCTGGGAACTCTTGTCCTATTCAATTGAAGGTGTTATCAATTTTTCAGAAGTTCCGCTCAATATCGCTTCCTATCTGGGATTTTTGACCTTCCTCTTCTCTCTTTTGATGATGGTAGTGATTGTCGTCAAAACCTTGGTGTTTGGCGATCCGACTATCGGCTGGCCGTCAACAATTTGCATTATTTTATTCCTAGGCGGTTTGCAGCTAATGACAATCGGCATTTTAGGGAAATATGTCTCAAAAGTCTTCCTCGAAACCAAGAAACGTCCGATTTATTTAGTGAAAGAAAGAAGTAAGAAAAAGGTGGGTTAATGGAACATTCGGCCTGGCATGATTTAATCAAACAGCAACTCCCTAAAGGCTATTTTGGAAAAATCAATCAATTTTTGGACCATGTGTATGAACGTGGGGTTGTCTATCCACCGAGGGAAAAAGTCTTTAACGCCATTCAGACAACGGCTTTAGAAGATGTAAAGGTGGTCATCTTGGGGCAAGATCCCTATCATGGACCCCAGCAGGCGCAGGGGTTGAGCTTTTCAGTCCCTAATGAGCTATCCGCCCCTCCGTCTCTGCAAAATATCTTAAAAGAATTGGCAGATGATGTGGGTGAAAAAGCCCAGCATGATTTGACTCCGTGGGCGGAACAGGGTGTCTTGCTACTGAATGCTAGTTTGACGGTTCCTGCTGGACAGGCCAATGGTCATGCGGGTCAAATCTGGGAGCCCTTTACAGACGCCATTATCAAGGTGGTTAATCAGAAAGAAAGCCCAGTAGTCTTTATTCTCTGGGGGTCGTATGCGCGTAAGAAAAAGGCCTTGGTGACCAATCCTCAGCACTTGGTGATTGAGTCAGCCCATCCCAGTCCCTTGTCTGCTTATCGTGGCTTTTTTGGCAGCAAGCCTTTTTCACGAACCAATCACTTTTTAGAAAGCAAGGGACTTATGCCGATTGACTGGCTCTTATAGGAGGAAAGATGGTAAAGTTAGCAACAATTTGTTATCTCGATAACGGAAAAGAATTGCTCATGCTGCACCGTAATAAAAAGAAAAACGATGTTCATGCAGGTAAATGGATTGGCGTTGGTGGCAAGCTAGAAGCAGGAGAAACACCACAGGAATGCGCTGTGCGGGAAATTTTTGAAGAAACAGGTCTGCGTGCCAAGCCCGTCTTAAAGGGGATTATTACCTTTCCAGAATTTACGCCAGGTCATGACTGGTATACCTATGTCTTTAAAGCAACAGAATTTGAGGGTGAGTTGGCAGATTGTGACGAAGGAACACTTGAGTGGGTCCCTTACGGTGAAGTCTTAGACAAGCCGACCTGGGAGGGAGATCATACCTTTGTTTCTTGGTTACTGGATGACAAGCCTTTCTTTTCTGCTAAATTTAGCTATAAGGGTGACACCTTAGTGGATAGTCATGTGGATTTTTATGAATAAAGGAGTAGAGATGTTACTTATCAAAAATGGTCGGGTGATGGACCCTAAAACAGGCTTTGATCAGGTGTGTGATGTCTTGGTTAAAGGTAAAAAAATCGTACAGATTGCGGAAAAAATCGAGGCGCAGGCTGACCGAGTGATTGATGCGACCGGAATGGTCGTGTCACCTGGTTTGATTGATATTCATGTGCATTTTAGAGAACCTGGTCAGACCCACAAGGAGGATATTCACACAGGAGCGCTTTCAGCAGCAGCTGGGGGCTTCACACGGGTGGTCCTGATGGCCAATACTAATCCAACCATTTCAACGGTTGAAACCTTGAAAGAGGTGCTAGCTTCTGCGGCACGTGAAGATATTCATATCCATTCGGTGGCAACCATTACGGAAAATTTTGATGGACAGCATCTAACAAATTTCAAGAATTTATTAGAAGCTGGTGCCGTTGGTTTCTCAGATGACGGCATTCCCTTGACCAGTAGCCGTGTGGTACGTGAGGCCATGGAAGAGGCTAAGAAATTAGGCACCTTTATCAGTCTTCACGAAGAAGACCCCGAACTAAATGGTATTTTAGGTCTTAATGAAGAAATCGCCCGCAAGCATTTTCACGTCTGCGGGGCAACAGGTGTTGCAGAATATAGTATGGTGGCGCGTGATGTCATGATTGCCTATGCGACTAAGGCGCCTGTCCATATTCAGCATTTGTCCAAGGAAGAAAGTGTCAAGGTAGTCGAATTTGCCCAACAATTAGGGGCGCAGGTCACAGCAGAAGTAGCACCGCAACATTTTTCAAAAACGGAAAACCTACTGTTAACACAAGGTAGCAATGCCAAGATGAATCCGCCTTTGCGCTTGGAATCAGACCGCTTGGCAGTCATTGAGGGATTGAAATCAGGAGTTATCTCCATTATCGCAACAGACCACGCTCCCCATCATCGGGACGAGAAAAATGTAGATGATATTACCCAAGCACCGTCTGGCATGACAGGTCTTGAGACATCGCTCTCGCTCGGCTTGACCTATCTGGTTGCAGCGGGACATTTGACTCTGATGGAGTTATTGGAAAAAATGACCATAAATCCAGCTCAACTCTATCAGTTTGATGCGGGATACTTGGCAGAAAATGGTCCAGCAGACCTTACGATTTTTGCGCCAGATGCGGAGCGAACCGTTGCGCCTGATTTTCGATCTAAGGCTAGCAATTCGCCTTTTGTTGGTGAAGCCTTAAAAGGTCAGATCCACTATACCATTTGTGATGGTGAGATTGTTTATACTCATTGAAAATCAAAATAACTAATTTATACTCATCCAAAATCCAAAAATAACACGATGTATCGAATAGCAAAATAAGATTCCACAGTTTAGAGCGAACGAAGTGAGCTTGAAAGGATATTTTCGCCCTAGTGGTATTATTAGTGACAGAGTTGCTGTCACTAATAACGGAATTTTTGAGACCTAGGCTCAAAAATAAGTATTGCTTCAACAGTCTGGGGGACTGTTGAAGGTTGGAAGTAAGGATTATGAAATAATCCTCAACGAGTGTGAGGTTGCTTCCGCTCCGCACTACTTAAGAAAATATCAAAAAGTTATTTTTTGAAGTTAACTGAGTATTATCCACACTATCTAATAAAGTATCGTAAAATGCTAATTTTGATATTAATAGAGTATTATGAAGTAAACTAGACAATAAAAAATCTAAGGATATTATATCCTTAGATCAGATTGAAGACAAAGTCCATAGAATTCATTTTCTAAGGGCTTTTCTTTATAAATAGGAGTATAATGAAAGTATCTCATATGAGGAGGATAAGAGCTATGCTTCATAAAGAACAACCAGAATATAACCGTAAGCAGTATGGTTTCTATACACTCGATCAACTCGTCCCGGAAGATCATTTCCTACGCCAAGTGGATGAGTTGATTGACTTTGATTTCATTTATGACTTGATTGAAGATACTGACTCTTCTGATAATGGACGTCCAAGTTTAGACCCGATTATGCTCATCAAGATTCCTCTTATCCAATGTTTCTATGGCATTCGCTCTATGCGTCAAACGATGAAAGAGATTGAAGTAAATACCGCTTATCGTTGGTTCCTTGGGTTGACTTTGGAGGATAAGGTGCCTCATTTCACAACCTATGGCAAGAATTACAGTCGGCGTTTCCAAGACAAACAGGTCATTTCTGTGATTTTTAATCGGGTGTTGAGCCAAGCTCTAATGTCTGGTTTAGTTGACCCCAGTGAGATTTTCGTGGATGGTACTCATATTAAAGCAGCTGCGAACAACCACAAGTACCGTAAGGAAATAGTGGTACAACAGGCTAAATTTATGAGTGACCAACTTGAACTTGAGATTGATGAGGACAGGAAGAAACACGCAAAAAAGTCGTTAAAGCCCGTTACAAAAAGCGAGGCTAAGGAAAAGAAAGTATCTACCACTGACCCAGAGAGTGGCTGGTTTCACAAGGGCGAACATAAGGAAGTGTTTGCCTATTCTGCTCAGGTGGCTTGTGACAAGCATGGTTGGGCTTTAGCTTATAGTATTGAGGCTGGCAATGTCCATGACAGCCAGGTCTTTCCTGTGCTCTTTGCCAAACTTGAACCTTTTACCCCACAATTTCTAATCGCTGACTCAGGTTATAAAACACCCAGTATAGCTAAATTTCTTTCAGACAAGAATATCACGCCTGTTTTTCCTTATACCAGACCAAGAGGGATTCAGGGAAAACTTCGTCCAAAAGATTTTGTTTACGATGAACACTTTG
>NZ_JBFRYH010000065.1:0-9987 GCF_040984445.1 Streptococcus handemini | reverse complement strand
CCTTGCGTCAAAATATGACAGGGGCTAAACAACATAATCATTGGAAATTGTTGGCTATGAGACGAACTATTGAAACTCGATTTTCAGAACTTTGTGCTCTTTTTGATGTCGAACAGACATTAACTAGAAGCTTAACAGGATTGCAGTTGAGAATTGAACAAATTATACTTGCTTATAATTTGAGATACTTTGAGATTAACTAGCACCACGAGTATACTTAATAAAATTCATAAATAGCGATATAACAATGCTATGATAAACGAACTCACCTTTCCCAAATCAATGAATTAAAGCAGACACTAAGAGATAAATGCAAAGCCGAGCATCATAGAAAAATTCAGGCTCTTATTCTTTACTCTGAATGCCATAATTTAACAGCTGTCGCTAAATCAGTAGGCTTTGTTCACCAAACCGTACGAAATTTATTGAATCGCTACCTAGACGGAGGCTTACAGGCTCTTCTCAAAGAGAATCGTGGCGGACGCCGTCGTGCCTACATGACCCCTGAAGAGGAAGAACGTTTCCTCAACGAACAGCTTTCTTCTGCTTTGAATGGAGAATTTGTGACAGTCAACTTTCTCTTTCAAGCTTACCAAGAACAAGTTGGTCGCAAAACGACTCGCGAAGGTTTTTATGCTCTTTTGAAACGCCACGGTTGGCGTAAGGTTAGCCCTCGTCCTCAACATCCTAAAAAAGCAGACGCCAAAAGGAGTATGACCTCATGTTCATACCACTATATCCGAGAATATCGCTATTGTTATGGTGCTATAGATGCTCATATAGGAGAAGCTTTTTTTATCATTGCTGGGGATTGTAATACAAACTGGATGAATGAGTTTCTCAAGCAATTATCAGCAGCTTACCCCAATGATTACATTTTATTAGTGATGGACAATGCCGTGTGGCATAAATCGAGCACTTTAGAGAAACTTGCCAACATTGGCTACCCTATACACCTGAAACGAATTCCATTGAACAAGTCTGGGCTAAGATTCGCAAACGTGGTTTTAAGAATAGGGTATTTATAACATTAAATGAGGTCATTGGTAAACTGCAAGAGGTCATTCAAACTTTGTCTCCTTGTCAACTAAAGTCGATTGTACATAGAGAATGAATAACAGCTATTTTTGATTTTGAATGAGTATAAAATAAAAAATACTTGATTTTTTTTATTTTTATGATAAAATTAACTAGTTAACTAAGTGATTAAGGGTAGGTATATGAGATGGAACAATTAGCTCATCAGATTGATCGGAGTTTACATGAGATTATACTGAGTTCGGAGAATCAGTTAGAGATTTTAGTGGGAACTTGTCAAAGTGAAATGCGTTTGACCAATACTCAAGAGCACATTTTGATGTTGATTGAGGACAATGCATTTACAAATAAGGAAATTGCAAAACAGCTGAATGTTAGTCAGGCTGCCATTACAAAAGCGATTAAGGCCTTGATTGCTCAAGACTTATTAGTTGCTGTTCGGGACGGTCGAGATGCGAGAATTGTACGGTATAGCTTGACGGATGTGGCTAAGCCAATTGCTGCAGAGCATGCTCATCACCATGCTCATACGCTGGCCTCTTATGAGGAATTAGTTGGCCATTATTCAGAAGAAGAGCAAGTGATTATTGGGCGTTTTTTGACTGATTTAGTAAAAAAGATTCGGAAGGAAGTATGAGATATATTACAGTAGAGGATCTATCCTTTGTATACGATCAAGAACCCGTTTTAGAACATATCCATTATCATCTCGATAGTGGAGAATTTGTGACATTGACAGGTGAAAATGGAGCAGCAAAGACTACCTTAATCAAAGCTACTTTAGGTATTTTAAAGCCCAGAAAGGGTAAAGTCACGATTTCGGAGACGAGTGTTACTGGGAAAAAGCTAAGAATGGCTTATTTGCCTCAGCAGATTGCAAGTTTTAATGCTGGTTTCCCAAGTACGGTCTATGAATTTGTCAAATCAGGACGTTATCCTCGGCAAGGGTGGTTCCGGCGCTTGACGAGCCATGATGAGGAGCACATTCAGACGAGTTTAGAGTCTGTTGGGATGTGGGAGCACAAAGATAAACGGCTCGGTTCTTTGAGTGGTGGTCAGAAGCAACGGGCGGTGATTGCTCGCATGTTTGCCTCGGATCCGGATATTTTTATTTTGGATGAGCCTACAACAGGGATGGATAGTGGAACAAAGGCTGCTTTTTATGAGTTGATGCACCATAGTGCGAAAAAGCATGGGAAATCTATTTTGATGATTACGCATGATGCGGATGAATTACGCAACTATGCTGACCGAAATATTTATCTCGTACGAGATCAAGCTTCTCCTTGGCGTTGTTTTAATGTGCATGATAAGGAAGAGAGGGTAACGCATGGTTAATGTGTTTGATTTCTCGATATTTCATTATGAATTTATGCAGCGGGCCTTTCTAGCCATTATTGCGATGAGTTTGTTTTCCCCGATATTGGGTGTGTTTTTGATTTTGCGCCGTCAGAGTTTGATGAGTGATACACTCAGTCACGTATCGTTAGCTGGTGTGGCCTTTGGACTTGTTTTGGGAATCTCCCCTACTATTTCGACAATCTTAATCGTCATTGTCGCAGCAATCTTTTTGGAATATTTACGAACCTTATATAAGAGTTTTATGGAGATTGGAACAGCTATTCTGATGTCCACAGGTCTTGCAGTTTCATTGATTGTCATGAGTCGTTCAGGCGGTAAAAGTAGTTTGAGCTTAGAGCAGTATTTGTTTGGGTCAATTGTGACCATTAGCCAGGAGCAGGTGATTGCCTTGTTTGCGATTGCAGCGGTTGTGTTAATCTTAACCCTGCTCTTTTTACGCCCTATGTATATTTTGACCTTTGATGAAGATACAGCTTTTGTAGATGGCTTACCTGTTCGTGCCATGTCTATTGCTTTTAATATAGTGACAGGAGTCGCTATTGCGCTCATGATTCCAGCAGCAGGAGCTTTACTGGTTTCGACGATTATGGTCTTGCCCGCTTCGATTGCTCTTCGCTTAGGGAAAAGTTTTAAAAGGGTGATTGGAATTGGGATGCTAACTGGATTTGTCGGAATGCTTTCTGGCCTGTTTATGTCTTATTATGCGGAAACGCCAGCCAGTGCTAGTATCACCTTGATCTTTATTGGAATCTTCTTGCTCGTCAATTTGGTTAATAAATGGAAAAGATAGGAGAAATGATGAAAAAAGTTTTAGTAGCGATGATGGGACTCTGTCTCATTTTGTTAGCAGCATGTGGTTCAAAGCCAGAATCTGCTAAGAAGAATCTTCAAATTGTAACGACCTTTTATC
Source organism: Streptococcus handemini (assembly GCF_040984445.1). NCBI lineage: Bacteria > Bacillati > Bacillota > Bacilli > Lactobacillales > Streptococcaceae > Streptococcus > Streptococcus handemini. The sequence continues at coordinate 6,677 of NZ_JBFRYH010000065.1, read as the reverse complement.
CAGTCTATGAATTTACCAAGCAAGTAGTGGGAGATGAGGCTGATGTTGCTCTCTTGGTAAAAGCAGGGACAGAGCCACATGATTTTGAACCTTCAGCCAAGAATATTGCAGAAATTCAAGAAGCAGATGTTTTTGTCTATGAAAATGAAAATATGGAAACGTGGGTACCAGATGTGTTGACATCTGTTGATACTAAAAAAGTCAATGTGATTAAGGCGACAGAAGGGATGCTTCTCTTACCTGGTGGTGAGGAAGAGGAGGAGCATGATCATGGGGAAGAAGGTCATCATCATGAATTTGATCCTCATGTGTGGCTGTCACCAGAGCGAGCTGTTCGTCTTGTAGAGGCGATTCGTGATGGATTGGTTGCCAAATATCCAGACAAAAAAGAAGTATTTGAAAAGAATGCGGCTGCTTATATGCAAAAATTAGAAGCGTTGCATGCAAATTATCAAAAGACCTTGTCAAATGCTAAACAGAAGTATTTTGTAACCCAACACACAGCTTTTGCCTATCTAGCATTGGATTATGGTTTGAAACAGGTATCTATTACAGGAGTATCTGCGGATCAAGAACCAACTCCGTCTCGTTTGGCAGAATTGACGAAATATATCAAACAGTATGGGATTAAGTATATTTATTTTGAAGAAAATGCTTCAAAAGCGGTAGCTGAAACCCTGTCAAAAGAAACAGGTGTAGAATTAGCAGTTTTAAATCCATTAGAAAGTTTGACAGACGAGGACGTCAAAAATGGAGCAGATTATCTTTCTGTCATGGAAGAAAATTTGAAGGCTTTAGAAAAAACAACGAGTCAAGCTGGATCAGAGGTTCAACCAGAATCTGGGGAAGAGACAACCAAGACAGTCTATGCAGGTTATTTTGAAGATACTGCGGTGAAAGACAGAACCTTATCAGATTACGCTGGAGAATGGCAGTCTGTGTATCCGTATCTCGTAGATGGTACTTTTGATCAAGTCTTTGACTATAAAGCGAAATTAAGTGGTCAGATGACAGCAGAAGAATACAAGGCTTATTATGACAAGGGCTATAAGACAGATGTTGAACACATTGCTATCACAGATGATACCATGGAATTTGTTGTCAAGGGGCAGTCTGAAAAGTATACCTATAAATATGTTGGTTATAAAATCTTGAACTATAAGAAAGGAAATCGTGGTGTTCGTTTCTTGTTTGAAGCGATCGATGCCAATGCAGGACGGTTCAAGTATGTTCAGTTTAGTGACCACAATATTGCTCCGGTAAAAACAGGCCATTTCCATATCTACTTTGGTGGAGAGAGCCAAGAAAAATTATTGGAAGAATTGGATAATTGGCCAACCTATTATCCAGATGAGATGACAGGTCTTGAAATCGGTCAAGAAATGTTAGCGCATTAAAGAGTAGTGAACTGAGGCTGGGATTAGTTGTCCTAGCCTCAGTTTTATGGACTATCGTAGTTGGTTTTCCTCAAGTTATTTTTGAGTAGGAATAGTTGACAAATTTCAGTTACAAGTGTAAACTTTAGGATGAAGGAGGTGCTGTAATGGAACAAATGATATCAGCTGCTGAGTGGCAGGTGATGCGTGTGATTTGGGCTCGTCCAGGGCGTACCTCGAGTCAGATTATCTTGGCTTTACAAGAAGGATTTGACTGGCAAGTTTCGACTGTCAAGACGCTCTTAGGCCGACTGCGGAAAAAATCCTATCTGGAGATGAAAAAAGTGAGTGGCCAGTACTACTATTATCCTTTGATAGAGGAAAAAGAGCATGTGCAGCTACAACTTCAACTGTTACTGAATACGATGTGCTCTACTAAGCACGGTGAGTTAGTTGGTCAGCTCTTAGAATTGGGACATTTTTCGCGTTCAGATTTGCAAAGCCTAGGAGAACGAATCGTACAACAAGAATTATCAGCACCTGAACAAATTGCCTGCCATTGTTTGGCAGGTCAGTGTACTTGTCATCATCATCATAAGGAGAATACCCATGCAAAAAATTAAGTTACGCAATCTATCGTGCCAAAATTGTGTCAGACATGTAAAGGAGCATTTTCAGGCTATGTCTGGTGTAGAGGGAGTATCGATTGATTTAACACACCAAATTGCAACAGTAGCGACAAGCGTTAACCATACGCTATCTGATTATCAAGCAAGCCTTGCTGATACAGTTTATGAAGCAGTTGAGATAGTGAGTTAAGAAAAAGCCATGATTCAACAGATGTTATTCTGCTGATTTCATGGCTTTTTGTTTGTTGTTGCTTAGTTGGTGAACGAAGTTTTCCAGCGGTATGATTTGTTTTTGAACTTCAATCCTATCCCAAAAACCGTTTCTTTTTTTGTGGGATCAGATAGGAATGAAGATGTGTCCCCTCGTCCATTAAATCTTTATCATTTCGTGCAAGAGTTACACCGTCAATGGGGAGTATCTGCTCCATAAGAGTTATCATCTCTTGCTCTAGCTCTGCTAGCTCATGAAGAAGGTGTAAGGGGAGTTCAGACAGGCTGGTGAATGGTCTTTACTGATAATCAAGACATGCCCTGTCTGAATGGGGTCTATATCCCAAACCAGTTTGAAATGTCTGCTTTGATAAAGAATGGACTCCTCTGAAATATCGTGACAAAAGATACAAGTCATGCGCTGCCTCCCTTTTTAAGATGAGATAGTAAAAACTGAGAGCAAGTCCCAGTTTTTATGGTTAATAAGTAATAACGAAATATTTTTTCTTTCCACGGCGGATAACGGTCAATTCGTTTTCGAGTTTGTCAGCTTCTGTCAATGTATAGTCAAGATCCTGTATACGCTCTCCGTTAATGTAAATCGCTCCATTTTGGACATCTTCACGAGCTTGACGCTTAGAATTCACAACACCCGCAGTCACAAGGAGTTCAACAAGGTTGAGATCATCCTCTGCTGTTACAGTGTAGTTTGGCACACCACGAAGTCCTTGTTTGAGTTCTTTGACAGAAAGATTTTTGATATTGCCTGCAAATAGTTGCTCGGTAATGTTTAGCGCTTCTTGATAGGCTGCTTCACCATGGACTAATGTTACAACTTCACGAGCCAGGATTTTTTGCGCTAGGCGCTCATGAGGTGCTGCTTCAAATTGTTTTCGGATTTCTTCGATTTCGTCAAGTGGTAAGAAGGTGAAAATTTTCAAGAAACGAATGGCGTCGGCATCCATGACATTCATCCAGAATTGGTACATTTCATACGGTGATGTCTTATCAGCATTGAGCCAAACAGCATTTCCTTCGGATTTTCCGAATTTTTTACCAGTTGCATCGGTAATGAGAGGGACAGTGATGACATGTCCAGTCTTATCTGCCTTGCGGCGGAGCAATTCTGTTCCGGCAGTCATATTGCCCCATTGGTCACTTCCGCCAATTTGGAGAGTGACATTATGCAAGCGATTGAGTTCATAGAAGTCAAATCCTTGCATGATTTGGTAGGCAAATTCTGTGTAGGAAATCCCTGTTTCAATCCGTTTTTTGACGGACTCCTTGCTCATCATGTAGTTGACAGTGAAGTACTTGCCGACATCGCGCAAGAAATCAATAAAGCTAATGCTGCCGAACCAATCATAGTTGTTGGTCATAACAGCCTTGTTATCCCCATTTTCAAAATCAAGAAAACGTTCTAGTTGAGCTTGGATACTTCTTACCCAGCCATCCACTGTATCTTTTGTTTGCAAGCTACGTTCAGCATCTTTGAAAGAAGGGTCGCCAATCAAACCAGTCGCGCCTCCTACAAGAGGGTATGGTTTGTGCCCTGCGAGTTGCAAGTGACGGCAGACGAGAATTGGGACCAAATGTCCTAAGTGTAGACTGTCTGCAGTAGGATCGTAGCCTGAATAATAAGAGACTTGACCTTCTTCTAGGGCTTTTCGCAAAGCATCTTCATCTGTGGTTTGAAAAACCAAGCCACGTTCTTTTAGCTCATCAAAAATGTGCATGTCTCTTCTCCTCTTTAAGTTTTTTTGTTAGCTTCCATTGTACCATATTTTCCGAAAAATCGTGTAGGAAAATTTCGTAAAATCCGAAAAAATGTGATAAAATAGGGAGAATAAGGAGTTTTGTATGACGACTAAATTACCGAAGAAAAAAGACAAAAACGAAGTAGACGGCTATATCACTGTTAGTGATATAGCTGGTATTGGTCTGCGCACGTTAAAATTGTTAGTCGATTTTGGAGCCATTTTACTATTTTTACTTGGAGTGTTGGGAGCAGGTCTTGGTTTTGGCTATGTTGCTAGTTTATTCGATAAAGTGGAAGTACCTGACTCTACAGATTTGGTCAAGCAAGTAACAGCGATTAGTCGGATTTCAAAAGTGGTTTATGCAGATGGAAGCGTGATTTCAGAAGTTAACTCTGATTTGCTACGCCTTCCTGTTGAGGGTGAGGCTATTTCAGATAATGTGAAACATGCCGTCATTGCGACTGAGGATGCAACCTTTGAAAGTCATGCTGGTGTAGTTCCCAAGGCAGTCTTGCGAGCGGCGCTCGGTTCTGCAGGTCTTGGATCGTCAAGTGGTGGTTCGACATTGACCCAGCAGCTGATTAAGCAGCAGATTGTTGGAGATGCACCGACCTTTAGTCGGAAGGCAAATGAAATTGTATCGGCTCTTGCCTTAGAGCGGACGATGAGTAAGGAAGAGATTTTAACGACCTACTTAAATGTTTCTCCCTTTGGACGGAACAATCAAGGACGCAATATAGCAGGGGTTGAGGCGGCAGCGAAAGGGATTTTCGGAAAATCTGCTAAGGAGTTGACTGTTCCGCAAGCAGCGTTTATTGCTGGTTTGCCACAAAGTCCGATTGTTTATACGCCCTACTCTGCCACAGGTGGGTTTAAGTCAGATGAAAATATGGCTTATGGAATTGCTCGTTCAAAAGAAGTCTTATATAACATGTACCGCACAGGATACCTGACAAAGGAAGATTATGAGACGTATGTCGCCTATGATATAAAACAAGATTTTATTGCCCCTGCGCCAGTGACGAAGGATACAAAAGATTTTCTTTACTATGCGGTGATGGAAGAAGCGCAAGAAGCGATGTATCAGTATCTAGTCAAGCGCGATAAGGTGTCTGATAATGATTTAAAAAATGACAAAACCGTGGCGGCTTATGAGGAATTAGCACAGCAAGAGTTGAGTCAAGGTGGCTACACTGTAACAAGTACCGTTGACAAGACCATTTACCAGACAATGCAGAATATCGTTGCAACTTATGGCTACATCTTGGATACAGGTCCTGGTTTTGTTGAAACGGGAACGGTTCTGTTAGATAATAAAACAGGAGCTATTCTTGGATTTATTGGTGGTCGAGATTACACGAGCAATCAGAATAACCATGCACTTCATACTAAGCGCTCTCCAGGTTCAACGGTTAAGCCATTTTTAGCTTACGGTGTGGCTATTGACCAAGGAATGATGGGCTCAGCCAGTGTCTTATCCAATTATCCGACAACTTTTTCTGATGGCATGCAGATTATGCATGGTACAAGCAGAGGGACGGGGAAGATGAATTTGCAAGATGCGCTCAACGTATCTGCGAATATCCCAGCTTTTTGGACCTATAAAATGTTGCGTAATGCAGGTGTTAATGTCAAGTCTTATATGGATAAGATGAACTATGATATTGATTTGTATGACATCGAAAGTTTGCCATTAGGAGGCGGTATCGAGACGACTGTTGTGGACAATACAAACGCCTATCAAGCATTGGCAAATGGCGGAGTATACAATAAGCATTATATCGTTGAAAAAATTACAGCACACGATGGAACAGTGGTGTATGAGCATGAAGCGAAGCCTGTTCAAGTTTACTCAAAAGCAACGGCGAGCATTATGACGAACCTACTTCATGGACCGATTACATCAGGAATTACAACGAGCTTCTTGAGCCAGCTATCAGGAATCAATCCAAAAGCAGCAAGCAGTGATTTGATTGGTAAAACAGGTACAAGTAACGACTATGTTGATATTTGGTTGATGCTTGCGACACCGCAGTTTACAATCGGGACGTGGGCTGGAAATGACGAGAATTTAGAGATGGATTCTCTGTCTAGTTATAGCAATAATGCCCAATATATGGCTTATCTAATGAGTGCGTTGCATCAGGTTAATCCGTCGCTGTTTGAAGGTCGCTTCCAGTTAGATGATAGTGTGGTGGCTTCTAGCGTACTTGCTTCAACAGGACAACGGCCAGCTAGTGTACAGGTCAATGGAGTGACAATTACCCCTCCAGGTCCACTTATTACGAGCTACTGGGCTAAGAACGGCGCCCCTACAACAGATTATCGCTTTATGATTGGCGGGACAGAAAGCGATTATTATCAGGCTTGGAGTAGTTTGTTACCACCACCCCCAAGTTCAAGTAGTAGCACGAAGAAATCCTCTAGTCGCTCTTCAACAGGTTCGACCACCTCGTCGTCACCATCGACAACTATTCCAGGTAGCAGTTCGAACCCGTAAACAAACTAGAGAAGTAATCAGCTAGAGGACAGATTCCTTTTGAGAATTGTACCTCAAGCTGATTTTTTTATTGACGACAAATTGTAAAATATAGTGCAACAAAAAAACTCATAGGGTTTCTTTCGTGTAAACTGTAAGTAACGACACCAACAGAACACGAGGGAACCTATGAGCTACTCACATTTTACCATAAAAGAGCGAC
>NZ_JBFRYH010000064.1:0-11517 GCF_040984445.1 Streptococcus handemini | reverse complement strand
ACTTGACCGTAGGAAATCCCTAAATCTGTCGCATAGGCGGAGACAATATGTAAGGCTTTCTGGTGTTGGCTGGCATTACCTCTAATTGTCTTTCCGTCAATGGCTATCAGGCGTTTCGAAAAACGAGTAAAATGTTTAGCTGATACCTCTGCCTCTTCAAGAAGAGCAGACCACATCTGTGTCACTTCTACTAGAACTTGAGGATCTAGAGTCGCAAAAACTCGTTGCAGCGTATCGTGAGACGGAATCCCATTTTCTAACCCCAACACGGTTCGCAAGGAAGACTCATAGGCAGTCCCAAACTCCTCAATTTCATCCCAATATTCTGCACCTGATAGACGCGCAAAGAAAATAAGCAAGACAATATCTGACAATGTGTGCTTAATTTTCCAGGATTCTCTATCATCACGGACACCTATCAAGAAATCCAGTCTCTCATTCATAACAAAATCCTCCACTATCTCTAGTATAGCAAAGGATTCGAACTTAGTTTATGAAACTGTTATCTGAAAACGAAACTTTCTTCATGCGTTTGTCGTGGCCACACATACTCCAGCATATAAAAAGCATCTTTACTTCTCTGTACAGATGCTTTCTCTTATTTTACTCGACAAATACGATGTTTACCCGCCTCTTTTCGTCGCAAGCCTGCAGGCATATTTTCAGTTACTTCCAACAATATCAATGAGTGATAATTTTGTAAATATTCATCACACTCATCACACCAATACTGGTCCTTAGGATCCCAAAAAGCCGTCATTAAACCATTTTGGCTTTCTTTCATTGGAAAATGTTCAGAAAGACAAACCCACTGACGTTGATAATCTTGCAGCGCTTCCTCGTAATTAGCATGTCTACTATTACTGATAATATGTTCTTCCCAGCCATCCAAGAACCACCACGGTTCAAAATCACCATACATCCTAATCACTTGATACATCTCTTCACTCCCTTATGCTGACTATTATAGCGAATTTTCATACAGGAGAAAAAGAATTAGCTTGTGAAATTTATTCTAAAAGACAGACGATAAAAGATGGATATTTATTCATTCTATCCGCAATCCATCAGCTAACTGATAGCACTTCTTCCTTCTTCAAGATCCTCCTTGGGGTTGCAAACAAAATAAAAGAGTGAGGGCAATCGATTTCTACGAAATCACAATTGACTCTCACTCCCTTTTAAAATCAGTTCTACATCATACCGCCCATCATGCTAGGATCCATTGCTGGAGCTGGAGCAACTGGTTCTGGTTTGTTTGCGACAACTGCTTCTGTTGTCAAGATAAGGCTTGCAACGCTGGCTGCATTTTGCAAGGCAGAACGCGTTACTTTAACTGGATCAATAATTCCTGCTTCAATCATGTTGACCCACTCACCTGTTGCTGCATTGAAGCCTGTTCCAGCTTCTGAATGCTTCAAGCGGTCAATCACGATAGAGCCTTCAAAGCCTGCATTGAGAGCAATTTGACGAACTGGCTCTTCCAGAGCACGAAGGACAATATTGCGTCCTGTTGCTTCATCACCTTCAACCTCAAGGCTCGCTACAGCATCTATAACATTGACAAAGGCTGTTCCACCACCGGCAACAATTCCTTCTTCGACGGCTGCACGAGTAGCATTGAGAGCGTCTTCAATACGGAGTTTCATTTCTTTCAACTCAGTCTCTGTCGCTGCACCGACTTTAATGACTGCCACACCGCCTGATAATTTCGCTAAGCGCTCTTGCAATTTCTCACGATCAAATTCAGACGTTGTCGTTTCGATTTGCGCTTTAATCACACCGATACGATTGCTAATCGCTGTCGCATCTCCTGCACCTTCCACAATAACGGTTGTGTCTTTATCCACTGTTACTTTAGAAGCCTGACCAAGTGCTTCAATCGTTGCGTCTTTCAATTCAAGGCCAAGATCATCAGTGATAACTGTACCACCTGTCAAGATTGCGATATCTTCCAGCATAGCCTTACGACGGTCACCAAATCCTGGTGCTTTTACAGCCACAACATTGAAGGTTCCGCGAATCTTGTTCAAGACAAGCGTCGGAAGGGCTTCGCCATCCACATCGTCTGCGATAATCAAGAGCGGGCGGCTCGTTTTAAGAATACTTTCCAACAATGGCAAGATTTCTTGAATATTTGAAATCTTTTTATCTGTGATCAAGATATAAGGATTGTCAAGGTCTGCCACCATTTTTTCATTATCTGTCACCATGTATTGAGATAGGTAACCACGGTCAAATTGCATGCCTTCTACGACATCCAATTCCGTCTCCATCCCTTTAGACTCTTCAATGGTGATAACGCCGTCTTTGCCGACTTTCTCCATTGCTTCGCTGATGTATTCACCCACTTTTTCGCTACGAGAAGATACGGCTGCAACTTGAGCGATTGCCTCTTTATTGGCAACAGGGACTGAATTCGCTTTAAGAGCCTCCACAGCTGCACTGACCGCCACTTCAATCCCACGACGAATGCCGATTGGGTTAGCTCCCGCAGTTACGTTTTTAATCCCCTCACGGACAATTGCCTGCGTCAATACAGTTGCAGTTGTCGTTCCGTCACCAGCGATATCATTGGTTTTAGACGCTACTTCGGATACCAATTTAGCACCCATATTTTCAAAATGGTCTTCCAATTCGATTTCCTTAGCAATGGTCACCCCATCATTGGTGATAAGAGGTGAACCAAATGCTTTTTCAAGCACTACATTGCGACCTTTTGGTCCCAAGGTTACTTTGACCGTATCTGCTAAAATATCAACTCCACGCACCATGCTCGTGCGGGCGTCTGATGAAAATTTAATCTCTTTTGCCATTTTTTTACCCTTTCTTACTCTACAATTGCTAAAATCTCTGCTTCACGAACGAGCAAGACTTTCTCTTCGCCGTCTTTGACTTCAATTCCTGCGTGGTCTTCAAGGACAACCTTGTCCCCAGCTTTCACACTTGATGGGACCAATTCCCCCGTTAAGGTACGGATTCCTTGACCGACTGCAAGAACTTCAGCGACTTTTGTCGCCTCGCGGCTGTTACCCGCAATGACAAAGCCTCCAACTGTTTGTTCTTCTTTTTCTTCGACTCTCACGACCACGTGGTCGTTTAATGGTTTTAGCATATCTTACCTCCAAGAATTGATTTAGCACTCTTCTTATTTGAGTGCTAATTCCTATGGTTTTATTATATCATTTGGTCAAAAATAGTCAAGAGAATTTCATTCAGTTTTTCGAAAATAGGACTACAGACCGAAAAAGGCCTGAGAGATAAACCTCAAACCTTCTACTCTAAAACGGCAATTCTTCTTCCTCTAGCACCAAGTCCGCTAAATCTTCACCCGTGTTGTTTTCACGCATGGCACGTTGAGCACGACTTTCCAACAGTTGGAACGACTGACCGATAACTTCTGTTACATATTGGCTTTGACCATTCCTTTCATATCTTCGTGTGCGCAACTCGCCATCTATAGAAATCAAGCTACCTTTTCCTGCATAAGAAACAAGCGTTTCGGCCAATTTCCCCCAAAAGACAGCTGTAATAAAATCAGCTTCACGTTCACCGTTCTCTGTCTTAAATCGACGATTGACAGCAATTGTAATACGGGTCACGTTTTTACCACTTGCTGTCTGGTTTAATTCCGGTTGAGCCGTTAATCGACCAATCATAATCACTTTATTATACATCTTTTTCCCTCCTACTTATCTATTCGAAAAAGATGCAAAAAAGCTGACCTGAGCCAACTTTTTTAATTATTATCCTTGCCAATGCTTTGCAGGATCAAATGGTGTTCCTACTACCTCACTTGAATCTAGCTCAATCACACCACGTTTCTGTGGAGCATTTGGAAGTTGCAATTCACGTGGACTACACATCATCCCAAAACTTTTTTCACCACGTAATTCTCCTGGGAAAATCAGGCTACCACTTGGCATCATTGCACCAGGCAAGGCAACAATCGTTTTCAAACCAAGGGTGGCATTTGGCGCTCCTGCGACAATTTGGACTGTTTTTTCTTCCCCTACTTTGACTTGACAGATATTCAAGTGGTCACTATCAGGGTGAGCAATCAACTCAACAATTTCACCAACGACAAATTTGGGTTCCTTATCATTGACTAACGATTCTGGAAAGCCTTCTTTTTGTAATGCTTGATTAAGAATGGCTACATCTTCATCTGTTAAAAAAACTTGACCACGTCCTGAAATTGTCAACAAGCTAGAAACTTGAAAAATATTCCACGCTACGGTTTCTTGAGTATCTATTAGAAAGACACGCGCAACATTTCCTTTACGTTCAACAGCCACTTGGTCATTCTTACTATCTGCAACAATAACCATTAAGACATCACCAACGTGTTCTTTATTATATGTAAAAATCATTTCTTATCCTCTCACATTTGCTAAAAAATCATTAATTTCCTGCTTGGTTTTCCGATCTCGATTGACAAAACGGGCTATTTCCTTCCCATTTTCCAGAACAACTAAACTGGGAATCCCAAAGACATTCCACTGCTGGGCTACTTCTATATACTCATCTCTGTCCACCAAGACAAACTGAAAATCTGGATTTGCAGCCTCAATCTCTGGTAAAAATGGCTTAATAAAGCGACAATCACCACACCACTCGGCAGAAAAGAACAAGACGTGCTTACCTTTTTGCTTGACTAATCCAGCCAACTCCTCAAGACTCTTTGGAACAATCATCTCAATTCCTCCTCATACCAAATCACACCTGCTTCATTTTCAAACAGATAAACCGTTTCATCTTCCATGACAACACCACCCACTAATCGGTGCTTATCTGATTCTACCTCATTGATAAATACGGTTGCAATTTCTCCATATTCAGCAAAAAATGCCCGCACTTGCTGGAGAGCTTTCGCTTTTTTTCGTTCTTCATACATGGTCATCGAAAATCGCGCGCTAGCTGCGAGAATACCCGCTCCAACCACACCTGCTAGCAAGGCTGCTTTTTTCTTCTTCATATCCAACATTTTACCACAATTCGTGATAAAATAATAGACAGGAGGATCATTATGTCACATTCTATTTTATTCGAAAAAATCAAAGAAGTTACCGAATTACAAGGTATCGCCGGATTCGAACACGAGGTCCGCAATCACATACGCAAAAAAATCACCCCACACGTTGATCGTATTGAAACAGACGGATTGGGGGGAATTTTCGGAATCAGGGAGGCAACTGAAGAAAACGCTCCTCGTATTCTTGTAGCCGCCCACATGGATGAAGTTGGTTTTATGATTAGTCACATCCAAGCAGACGGAACATTCCGAGCAGTAGAAATCGGCGGTTGGAACCCACTTGTCGTATCTAGCCAAGCCTTTACGCTACACCTGCAAGACGGCAGAAAAATTCCTGTTATTTCAGGATCCATCCCTCCCCACCTTTCTCGCGGTACGAATGGCAGCGCTGGACTTCCTGCCATAAAAGATATTATCTTCGATGCAGGTTTTAGCTCAAAGGAAGAAGCAGAAACATTTGGCGTGCGACCTGGCGACATTCTCGTTCCAAAAAATGAAACCATTTTAACCGCAAATGAACAAAACATCATTTCAAAATCTTGGGACAATCGTTTTGGGGTGCTGATGGTGACAGAATTACTTGAAAGCCTATCAGGTGTCACTCTCCCAAATCACTTAATTGCTGGTGCCAATGTTCAAGAAGAAGTTGGCTTACGTGGTGCATACGGATCGACAAACAAATTTAACCCCGACATCTTCCTCGCTGTGGATTGTTCTCCTGCAGGTGATATTTTTGGAGAACAGGGCAAAATCGGTGACGGCACCCTCTTGCGATTCTATGATCCAGGTCACATTATGCTCAAAAATATGAAGGACTTCCTTCTCACAACCGCAGAAGAAGCTGGTATCAAATTCCAATATTATTGCGCAAAAGGTGGCACTGATGCAGGAGCGGCCCATAAGCAACTACACGGTATTCCGTCCACTACAATTGGTGTCTGCGCTCGGTATATCCATTCACATCAAACTCTTTATAATATGGATGATTTCTTACAGGCACAGGCCTTTCTACAAGCTATCGTGAAAAAACTAGACCGTTCAACAGTAGATTTGATCAAACAGTACTAAAGAGAAACTTAGGTATTAAAAAAGCAACAATGGGATGAATTGTTGCTTTTTTATTATTTTGCTATTCCCATCAGTTTGCGTACTTCTGGGATTCTTTGAAGCTGCGGCAATAAAACCATCGTCACAACCACTCTAAATGGAATTTCTAAAACTTTAAAAATGCGCCCTTGCGCAAAAAACTGTACTGAGATAGGAACATTTTGATAAATCTGATTCAAAATTGGCGTCAAGAAGAAGGTTCCAATTCCCATAATCACAGTTGTAGCAAGTAACACATAAAACCAATCTTTTGTTCTATGAATATCTAATTTCTTGCCATAGTAAAAATAGCCATATAAAAAACCTTGTACTGCTTCTAACAGGGTAAACCAAATAATGAATGGATATCCTGAGTTTAAAGCTGTCAATACATCATTCACCACAAATACAATAACTGCGACCCATGGACCCGCTAACATGCCAATAAGTGTATTTGCAATAAACGACAAACTTACTTTCAACATATTCGGAATAATCCAAAATGAAAAGTAATGCCCCAAGATATAACGCACAGCGATGAGCATCGCTAACACAACTAATAACTGAACTCCTAATTTAGGAGATTTTTTCGAAAACATACTATGCTCCTTTGGTCATTTGGAGCTGTCGGCTATCGACAGCGGATGCAATGGTTTACCGCGCTTTCGCTTCGTTATATGGCAACATCCCATCCATACACACTTAACGCAAACCACCTACTCTGCGCAAATTAACTTTGCCTTTTCATTCTACCATATCCATGCTATTTTGACTAGAATATGTTCTGCTAAAACCATCATTTTTGTAAGCACCATTATACCCGCTTTTAAAAACGAACGGTTCGTTTTAAATTAGGTACAAAAACGGATAACCAACTAATGGCTATCCGTCTTATTTATTTGCAATTCTTATTTTTTCAAGCGTTCTACATCACGCGCAATCACGAGTTCTTCATCGGTAGGAATGACTAAGACTTTCACCTTTGAGTCAGCCGTTGAAATATCACCTTCTGCTCCAAAGACATTCTTTTCAGGATCCAATTCCATGCCAAACCAAGACATACCTTTTACAACCTCCTCACGAACAGTTGCAGAATTTTCGCCAATTCCTGCTGTAAAGACAAGAGCATCTGCTCCATTTAGTACAGCAAAATATTGTCCGATGAATTTTTGTAAGCGATTCACAAACATATCAAAGGCAAGGGTACACTTTGCATCGCCGGCTGCACGACCAGCTTCTATCTCACGCATATCGCTTGATACTTCCGCAATTCCTAAAAGACCAGATTGCTTATTCAAGGCGTTGACAACAGCTGCAGCATCTGTCAATTCTGCGACATTTTCAATCAAGTAAGGGATAATCGCAGGATCAATATCTCCAGAACGTGTTCCCATCATTGGTCCGGCTAGTGGAGTGAAGCCCATCGATGTATCAACGGATTTTCCACCATCAACCGCTGTAATTGAAATCCCATTTCCAATATGAGCCGTAATCAGTTTTAAGTCTTCGATTGGTTTATTTAATACTTTTGCCGCCTCGCGTGAAACATAATAGTGAGATGTTCCATGCGCACCGTATTTACGAACTTGATGATCTTCATAGTATTTCGTCGCAATTGGATAACGATAGGCAATATCAGGCATTGTTGTATGGAAAGCTGTGTCAAAAACAGCTACACTTGTAATATCTGGCAAGATATTCTTAAACGCACGGATACCGGCAGCATTCGCTGGATTATGAAGCGGTGCTAGTGCTGACAACTCTTCAATTCTAGCAAGTGCTTCATCATCGATCAAAACTGAATCTTTGAAGAATTCACCGCCAGCTACCACACGGTGACCAACACCTGTGATTTCTGAAAAATCTTCGATAATGTGATGTGCCAACAAATCATCTAATAGGATTTTTACAGCCTGCACATGGTCAGCAATATCTAGCGTTTGACTAGCAGCTTGACCATTGAATTTAACAGTTGAAATAGAATCTTTCAACCCGATTCGTTCAATCAAACCTTTCGCCAATACTGTTTCTTCTGGCATTTGGTATAATTGCCATTTCAGACTAGAACTACCCGCGTTAATCGCAATTGTTTTTGACATAAGAATTCCCCTTTTAAGCGTTTTCCTAACTAGTATATCAAATTTTCACTTAAATTGCATTATCTTGTTTCCATTTTTTAAAATTCTCTGTAAAAGCCTGCAATGCTTCTGCACTTTGAAGATTCGTTAGCGGATAAACAAAGGTTTCTAGCGGCTGGGCTGTCTGCTTTTGTAAAACGAAAATAGTCTTTGCCATAGACTGAGTCCCAAATACAGTTGCTGGGAGGGTAATTACTGCCGCAACACTTGCATGCTCTTTCATCCAACCTTTCAGTAACGAACTTTGTGGACTTGTCAGCAAATCATTTGGCGCCAACAAGATAGCATATCCTCCCTGTTTCAGGTATTTCAACGATTGTTCCATCAATAAATGATGCGCATAGGTATGCTCTTCAGAACTAGCTACTTGATAACGCTGAGCAGTTCGATCATCCGGATAATAACCAATCGGCAAGTCGCTAATGATGACCTGACTCTCCTTCAAAATCTGCGGACGAACAGCATCACCCTGAGCAAAATGGGCGCCACTTTCCATCACCTCGGCAATGCTGGCAGATAAATCAATCAGCAAATCATCCACTTCAATACCAAAATAGTCAATCTCTTTTTGGCTATGATTTAAAATGGTCTGCGCTAAATTACCTGTTCCTGAACCAATTTCCAAAACCGTCACTTGCTGCTCATCAACCAATTGCTCCAATAGGAATGTTAGAATAAACCCTATACTATCCGGTGTAAATTGGTGATTGTATTGCATTGGCTCTGTCTGATTAGCCTTTATAAAAAGAAACTGATACGCCCTACGCCATTCCTCCGCTGTTAACTCCAGCTGTTTCAACGTGTTGATATGATGAGATACTGTTTCATTCTCATGACTACCTGTTAAATAGGCAGCGTTCTGCTCAATCAAGGCATCATAAATATTTGTACCCAAAAGATTTTGGATTGTCTGGACATTTTCTAATAGCAGGTCATAAGCCTGTTCGATCTTCTCAAAATTCATATAATATTACTTTCTAATTGCTCCAATCCCTTGGCGCACAAGGGTTTGCGGAGTTTTTTGTTTTGTGATTTTTCCAATTTGTTCACCTTTTTGTTCACCTTATAGGCTATTTATGGCTTTTTCAAAATAGGTGACGGCTTCTTTTTCCTTCTCTTTGGATAGGTGGGAATAGGTGTCTAAAGTCATTGAGATATTCGAATGTCCTAGACGGTGCTGGAGTTCTTTGTAACTAATGCCAGCGTTCAACAGTAGACTAGCGTGGGTATGGCGGAAAGCGTGGAGAGTGAAGCGAGGCATGCCCAATTTCTTGCAATAGTGGTCTAATACTTGTTGGAAGTTGTTTCTGAGTAAGTATTGTCTTGTGGTTGTCTGAAATACCCTAACAGGAGCATGCGCCCCAATTTCTAAAAATGTCAGCCGTTGGCGGTTGCGGTATTGTTTCAACATGAGCGCAGTAGCTTTATCCACGCTGATAACTCTCTCCCCTGCTTTGGTCTTTGTTTCCCCTACTGTTTTAATTTCTTGTATGTATGTCTTATTGACTTTGATAGTATTGTCCTTTAGGTCTATATCAGACCACTCCAAGGCGGACAACTCCCCTATACGGATACCCGTAGCAAGCAACAGCCTGAAAGCAACGGTATAATTGAACTTTCCGAAATCTTTTTGACCTTGTTCATCGATGTATTTCAAAAATCTTTTTAAGTCTTCAGGTTGGATATATTTCACCTTTTTATTCTTTGGTTTTTTCTTCCTAGGGAGTAGGGTGTCCCGTATTGGGTTATGTGGCACTGATTGCAATACAACAGCATACTGGAACATTCTAGAAAGCACTGAGCGAGCTTTGTCAAATTGGTTATAACGCTTAGCCAAGTCATTGATAAATTTTTGGGCTACTGGTGTCGAAAATTTTTCAAGTGGCATTTGCCCCAACGGTGGCAGAATATGCTTTTTTATGATTGCTTTTGTACACCTCAAAGTCTGAGGCTTGACCGTGTTTTGATAATTTTCTAACCAAGCTTCGGCTAATCCCTTGACGGTTTTTATATCCGTTTGAATGTTGAAGCGTGTCGCCCCTGTTTTTTGAAATTCCTGTTGTGCATATTTTACTTTTCTGCCAACTTCTTTTTTTGTCCGCCCTGTTATGCTGGTCTTGATTTTCTTACCTGTTATATTGTCTACACCTAGATAGACATTGGCACGGTAGACAACGCTGCCGTCCTTCTTTTTGATTTCTGTTATTTTCATGATCATAAACCTTTCCATCAGCAGGCAAGCCGTTATAAAAGAGATTTTAGATTGTAATGGGTTTATATCATGCGGAGGGCTAAAAAATAGCCCTTATTTTCGTTTGTTTTGGGTAAGGTGGTCAATTATACCAGATAGGACTGAAATGCCTTAAATCGGCTTATATGAGCTTGTAGAAAAATAGGCGATTTGATATAATAGCCAATGGCACAACCTACACCGCCTTAGAAGGGAGGTGAGGCGGAAAGTGTCAAAAATTTTCATTCTTTTTCTTACCGCACTACTTGAAGCAATTATCGGTTACTTTGTTGGCAAATTGCTTGATGAGTGGTTAGGTAAGAAATAATCTGGGTAGTGCTAAAATAGCACGAAGCCCCCAAGTAGTAGGATACTTGAGGGCTTTTTTATTTGGCGCAACCGTTAGCGGTTAGCATCAAAAAATTTTCATCTTTCCTACTAAGTATAATGTTAATTGATAAAATTGTCAAAGGGGTATAGCTAAAAACAATAGTCCATAGATTGCCATAGATTTCTTTAAAATCGAAAAAATGGCAAAAATTGAATTTTCTAGTTGTCATAGGTTTGTTTTCAGTTCATCAAAATAATAATTTTTGATTTCCCTTATAGTTTGTAACTATAATCAAAACTGGGGCATTCTATCCTTCTCATAATCTAGCGATTGCTTGAGCAGTTCAGCAAGTCCAGTGGTATCTTGATTGGCCAGAAGTTCCATATACTTCGTACGGTCATCTTTGCTAATGATGACGGGGGCATTTAAGTATCTCATAGCTAAATACATCATGATAAGCCGTCCAGTCCGTCCGTTTCCGTCTGAAAATGGGTGGATACGCTCCAGTTGGATATGAGTATCTGCCAGCACTTCGAGCAATTCGGAAATACCTTTAGCGCTCTCTAGTCGATA
This sequence comes from Streptococcus handemini, assembly GCF_040984445.1. NCBI lineage: Bacteria > Bacillati > Bacillota > Bacilli > Lactobacillales > Streptococcaceae > Streptococcus > Streptococcus handemini. The sequence continues at coordinate 124 of NZ_JBFRYH010000064.1, read as the reverse complement.
GCTGGTATTGTCCGCCCATTGAGTCATTAAGTAGGGTGTTTCTGTTGGGGTTGCCGTCTTAAACTCTGCCCCGATAATGGCATTCTGGGCTGTTTTAAAGCGCCCACGGTCATGTTGCAGTCTA
>NZ_JBFRYH010000063.1:0-11942 GCF_040984445.1 Streptococcus handemini | reverse complement strand
CGGTTGGATTTTGGAAAGAAAATGAGCATGCGTCGTAAGAAATATGTCCTTAGTCTATCCTTTGACCAGTATTTAAAACGATTACTTTAAATCAAAAAAGTGTTTGAGGTAGAAAAAAGCCGAAGACCGTTTCATGCGTTTGTCGTGGCATAACTAAGCAGTTTATTGGCTTTTTTGAAAAATATGGTATAATAGAAGTAATTTTGAAAGATGGAGTTAGATTTTGAAGAAAACGTATCGTGTGAAGCGTGAACGTGATTTTAACGATATTTTTACACAGGGTAAGAATGTGGCCAATCGGAAGTTTGTTGTCTACCGATTAGCTAAAGAACAAGCGCATTTCCGAGTCGGTTTATCTGTCAGTAAAAAATTGGGAAATGCAGTGACGCGCAATAGAATTAAACGTAAAATCCGGCATGTTTTGATAGAAAGCGCTCCTTATCTAGCAACGGATGATTTTGTAGTCATTGCTCGTAAAGGGGTAGAAAATCTATCCTATCACGAAATAAAACAAAATCTTCTGCATGTTTTGAAACTAGCTAATTTATACCAGGAAGGTGTTTCGCTTGAAAAAGAACATTAAATGGGCGAGCTTACTCACCCTGTCCTTGCTCTTACTGACAGCTTGTGGCAGAGGAGATGTAACCAGCCAATCGACCGATGCTTGGGAACGATTGATTTATTGGTTTGCAAGTATCATCAAACTGTTGTCTATCAATGGACAGTTGGGAGTGGGGATTATTCTCTTTACCATCTTAGTCCGCACGCTCCTCTTACCACTTTTCCAATTGCAGATGACCTCATCTCGGAAAATGCAGGAATTGCAACCTCAATTGCGAGCTTTGCAAGAGCAGTACCCAGGAAAAGATTTGGAGAGTAGACAACTTCTGACAGAAGCTACTCAGAAGCTCTATAAAGACAATGGTGTTAAAATGTCTGCCTCTATGATTCCTGTCTTTATCCAGATGCCGATTTTGCTTGCTCTCTATCAAGCATTGACGAGGGTACCAGAACTGAGAGTAGGACATTTCCTTTGGCTAAACCTTGGAGAAACAGATCCGTATTACATCTTGCCTATTTTGGCTACTGGACTTACTTTCTTGAGTATGTGGCTGAGCAATAAGGCTGCGCCAGAGCGCAATGGTGCGATGACTGTCATGATGGTTGCGATGCCCGTGTTCATTTTGGTATTTGCCCTTACAGCAGCAAGTGGTGTTACCCTCTACTGGACGGTATCAAATGCTTACCAAGTATTCCAAATCTTGGTCTTGAACAATCCCTTTAAAATCATTGCAGAACGTCAAGCAAAAATCGAAGCTGAGCGGGAACGTCAGGCTAAGATTCGCAAAGCTCAGAAAAAAGCACGCAAAAAGAAATAGGATATTAGGAGAGAGAAGATGAAATTTACAGGAGCAACAGTTGAAGAAGCCATCCAAAATGGATTAGCAGAATTAAACATTCCTCGTAAGAGAGCACATATCACCGTACTTGCCCGTGAGAAGAAAGGTTTCCTAGGTTTTGGGAAACAGCCGGCAAAGGTGGATATTGATGTAATCAATGAAACGACCGTTGTCAAGGCTAATCAAAAAGCAGTACGTGGTGTTCCAAGTGAAGTTAATGAGCTGAATGAACCTGTCAAGAGTGTATCAGAAGCAACGATTGATCTTGGCAAGGTTGTCGCAGCTGTGAAAGAATTTGAGAAAGCAGGTCAGCACTTGGAAGATGCAGTCAAGGAGAAAATCTTAAAGAATAAAAAAGATCCTAAAACAATTTTAGCGGAAACGGGTCGTATTGAAATTATCAAAGATGAAGATTTGATTGATCAAACAACCGCTGAAACTGAGATGACAAGTTTTGAAGATTTGGACATTAAGGTTGAGCAACAATATGATATTGATCAAGTAGTTGTAGAAGTTTCGGACTATATTCAAGAAATTTTGGATGACATGGATGTGGAAGCGCGCATTGAATCAACACACAATCGCCGAACCATTAATCTTCAAGTTGATACTGATGAGCCAGGTCGTGTAATTGGTTATCATGGGAAGGTCTTGAAATCTTTACAATTATTGGCACAAAATTTCCTCTATAACCGTTACGAACGTAATTTTTATATCACCATTAATGTCAATGACTATGTAGAACATCGTGCAGAAGTCTTGCAAGGCTATGCTCAAAAGCTCGCTGAGCGAGTGTTAGAAGAGCAAGAAGCCTATCATACGGACCCAATGTCCAGCAGCGAACGGAAAATTATTCACCGCATTATCTCGAAAATGGATGGTTTAACCAGCTATTCAGAAGGCAGTGAGCCGAATCGTTATGTCGTTGTCGATATTGACGGAAAACATGATTAAAGGGAATAGAAGTTAAGTAGTAGCGCTTGGCTTCTTTTTTAGAAACGATTTGGTTACAAGGGATGAAAAGGAAATGGAGGCATCACTCATTTTTTCTGAAAATTTCTTGTATTTCCGATATATTTTCATAAAAAGAGAACAAATTCTCCAATTTTAGAGGAATGTTGAGCGAGAATAACTTGACAAAGCTAGTAGAATCAGATAGAATAGTTAAGTATGTTTAGTAACTGATCAAAACTAGCCGGCTAAACGAATACAAAATCTATGAGGAGGTATTCATCGTGAAACGTACTTTTCAACCAAGTAAAATCCGTCGCGCACGCAAACACGGATTCCGTAACCGTATGTCAACTAAAAACGGCCGTCGTGTGTTAGCAGCTCGTCGTCGTAAAGGACGCAAAGTCCTTGCAGTGGCATAATAAAAGGATAAAAAGCCAGCAGAAACTCGAGTCTGTTGGTTTTTTTGTCGCAAAAGCGGTATAATGGGAGGGTGACAGCGAATGGAGTTGGAGAGGAGGAACCTCGTTGTATCAATCCAGCAATGATTGCATCAGAGGCTTTCAAACCTTGCTGAGCGATGGAGAACAGTAGTTACTTTTCTTATTTTGATTTCGTTGCCTCATCAGATGTTAGTTTTTTATAGAGTATCAGTTATGAAAATAGGGGATGCCCCTGTTGAAATAGTAATAGGAGAAAAAGATGATTCAGATTTTTGACACTCATACACACTTAAATGTGGAAGAGTTTGCAGGGCGTATTGAGGAAGAATTGCAATTAGCCCATGAAATGGGTGTAACACGAATGAATGTAGTGGGGTTTGATGAGCCGACGATTGAACGTGCCTTGGATTTGGCAGAGCACCATGAATCGATTTTCGCAACCATTGGTTGGCACCCGACAGAAGCAGCTAGTTATACGGATGAGGTGGAGCAGTATTTGCGTCAGTGCCTCACGCATGAAAAAGTCATTGCCTTGGGGGAGATTGGCTTGGATTATCACTGGATGACAGCTCCTAAAGAAGTGCAGGAACAGGTTTTTCGCCGGCAGATTGCACTTTCTAAGGAATTTGACCTGCCTTTTGTTGTCCACACTCGTGATGCCTTAGAGGACACCTATGACATCATCAAGAGCGAGGGAGTAGGACCTCGTGGTGGGATTATGCACTCTTACTCAGGTTCTTTGGAAATGGCAGAGCGGTTTGTCGAGCTTGGGATGACGATTTCCTTTTCAGGAGTTGTCACTTTTAAGAAGGCAACAGACATTCAAGAAGCTGCGCTTCATTTGCCACTTGATAAGATTTTAGTAGAAACAGATGCGCCCTATCTAGCTCCTGTTCCCAAGCGTGGGAGGGAAAATCGTACTGCCTATACCCGCTATGTGGTGGAGAAGATTGCAGAGCTCCGTAGCTTATCTGTGAAAGAAGTGGCCAGTAGAACCTACGCTAATGCGCAAGAGTTGTTTGGGTTAAAAGACTGATATGAAGCGGAAAATAGCAGAAATTATCGTAGTCGAAGGTCGAGATGATACGGCTAATCTCAAACGGTTTTACGAGGTAGAAACCTATGAAACCAGAGGTTCTGCCATTTCGCAGGCGGATCTTGAGCGGATTGAGCGCTTGAATGACCTACATGGAGTGATTGTTTTTACAGATCCAGACTTTAATGGTGAGCGGATTCGGAAGATGATTATGGCAGCTGTTCCAAGTGCCAAGCATGCTTTTTTAAATCGAGATGAGGCAGCGCCCAGTTCGAAAACAAAGGGGAGATCGCTCGGTATTGAGCATGCTACTTTCGAGGATCTAGACAAGGCGCTCGCACAGGTGTTGGGTACAGCTGAGGGACAAGCTAGTTTTGACATTGCACGGAGCGATTTGATTCGCTTAGGATTTCTTGCAGGGTCAGACAGTCGTAAGCGCCGAGAATACCTCGGTGAGCAGCTCCGCATTGGCTATACCAACGGTAAGCAACTCTTGAAACGCCTAGAGATGTTTGGTATTTCCTTAGCAGAAGTCGAGGAGGTCATGGAGGGGTATGAGTAAGAAAGTGATACTATTGCGTGGCTACGCTGACAGGGCAAAATCGCATTCCCAAGATGTCTTATCTGGTAGAAATCTTGGAGGAAGCGGGTTTTCAAGAGGTCAAGACCTACATCCAAAGTGGGAATGTGGTGTTGCACACGAAAGGAAGCGATGGAAAAACCAAGCGGCTGGTTCACGATGTGATACGTGACAAGATTGGGGCTGATTTGGCGATGAAAAGCTGGTTCAAGGCAGCGAATGCCTGTACCTGTATCTGCCACGTGATGCGAAAAAGAAACGATTATACACGAATTATCTCGAAAAACGCTTGGACAGCACCATGACGGCACGCAAACTGAGTGTCGTCGAACGGCTGATGGGGATGTAGGGAGCGGAGAAAAAATCTATCGCCTTGCTCTTTACAGGCTTTATATTGAAAAGAAAGGAATTGAATATGAGCTAAAAGTGTCGAGAAGTAGTGGCTTTTTCAGTTTTAGCTTGTATGTACTTTTAGAAACAGAAAGGAACTGGACCCGGGCTACGGCTGGTGCCAAAAAGATAGTTTTCTTGCAGATGTCAACATCTTCATGCAAAAACTCCTATTTTGGCTTTGACCGTTTCACGCCCTTGGTATCTTATATGAGAATTGCAGATTATAGTGTGACGCGTGCGATTTTGGAGCGTCATGGTTTTACGTTTAAGAAGTCTTTTGGTCAGAATTTTTTGACGGACACCAATATCTTACAGAAGATTGTGGACACGGCTGAGATTGATGATTCGGTCAATGTGATTGAAATTGGTCCAGGGATTGGAGCCTTGACAGAGTTTTTGGCAGAGCAGGCAGCGGAGGTCATGGCCTTTGAGATTGATGAGCGCTTGGTGCCGATTTTGGCTGATACGCTTCGTGATTTTGACAATGTGACCGTGGTCAATCAGGATATTTTAAAGACCAATTTGGAAGAAGCCATCAAGCAGTTTAAGAATCCTGACCTGCCAATCAAGGTGGTGGCTAATCTTCCTTACTACATCACGACACCGATTTTGATGCATTTGATTGAAAGTGGAATTCCATTTAGCGAATTTGTCGTGATGATGCAGCGTGAGGTGGCAGATCGGATTTCTGCTGAGGCGAACACTAAGGCTTATGGTAGCTTGTCGATTGCGGTGCAGTATTACATGACGGCAAAAGTTGCCTTCATTGTACCACGGACAGTCTTTGTACCAGCACCAAATGTCGATAGCGCCATTTTGAAAATGGTGAGACGGCCTAAACCTGCGGTAGCGGTGACAGATGAAAGGTTCTTCTTCAAGGTGGCAAAAGCCAGCTTTACCCATCGTCGCAAAACCTTGTGGAACAACTTGACCAGCTATTTTGGAAAGGCAGACGGGGTTAAAGAAAAGTTAGAGGTGGCGCTCGAGTCAGCAGGCCTGCAACCCTCTGTCCGCGGGGAGGCCTTGACATTAGCGGATTTTGCACGATTGAGTGATGCGCTGCAAGAAGCAGGATTAGGTTAGGGGAATACTGGAAACGAGGCTAGAATTAGCTTCGTTTTTCTTTGATTTTACTGGCTAATAGGGGCTATTTTGCTTGATTTTTGGTATAATAAGGACAAGTATATGCACTGAAATGGAGATTAGAAGAATCAACTTGCTAATCTCCAAGAAGAGAAAATCAAAGGAGCGGATTTGCAAGGGATTATTATGAAGGCCTTAGCTGGATTTTACTATGTAGAGTCCAATGGGCGTATGTATCAAACGCGAGCGCGTGGAAATTTTCGGAAAAAAGGACAGACGCCCTACGTAGGGGATATTGTTGATTTTTCAGCAGAAGAGCAGTCCGAGGGCTATATTTTGAAGATTCATGAACGAAAAAATAGTCTCGTACGACCTCCGATTGTCAATATCGACCAGGCGGTGGTCATCATGTCGGCCAAGGAGCCTGACTTCAATGCCAATCTCTTGGATCGCTTTCTGGTGCTCCTAGAGCAGAAAGACATGACACCGATTATCTACATCTCAAAGATGGATTTGTTGGAAAATCAGGATGAATTAGAGGTTTACCGTGTGATTTATGAGCGAATTGGCTATCATTTTGTCTACAGTGTGGAAGAATTAACGCCTCTCTTGAAAGACAAGGTGACGGTTTTTATGGGGCAGACAGGAGTTGGAAAGTCAACTCTGCTCAATAAAATCGCCCCAGAGTTACACTTGGAGACAGGAGCTATCTCAGACAGCCTAGGTCGAGGTCGCCATACAACACGTGCGGTTAGCTTTTACAATGTCTATGGTGGAAAAATTGCAGACACACCAGGATTTTCTTCTCTTGATTACGAAGTAAAAGAAGCAGAAGCGCTCACGGACTGTTTCCCAGAAATTGCAGCAGAAAGCCAATTTTGCAAATTTCGGACCTGCACCCACACGCATGAACCAGATTGTGCTGTCAAACCTGCGGTAGAAAGCAAAGACATTTCCCAAAGTCGTTACGATAATTACCTACAATTTTTGGCAGAAATTCAGAATGTGCGTGAAACCTATAAAAAAGTCAGTAAAAAAATAAAATAGAAAGTTGGAATGCCTATGTCACACTATAAAATCGCCCCTTCTATTCTTGCGGCGGATTATGCGAACTTTGAAACAGAGTTAAAACGCCTTGAAGCAACAGGGGTGGAATATGTGCATATTGACATTATGGACGGTCATTTTGTGCCCAATATTTCTTTTGGTGCAGATGTGGTGGCGGCCATGCGGCCGCATAGTAAGCTGGTCTTTGATTGCCATTTAATGGTGTCAAATCCTGAGCAACATATTGAAAATTTTGCGCAAGCAGGAGCTGATATTGTGACCATTCATGCAGAAGTGACTCAACATCTTCATGGAGCCTTACAAAAAATTCGTGCTACAGGAATGAAAGCAGGTGTTGTCATCAACCCAGGAACACCTGTCGTGTTGATTGAACCTGTCTTGCATTTGGTGGATCAGGTATTGTTGATGACGGTTAATCCGGGCTTTGGTGGGCAAGCCTATCTTCCAGAAGTAGCAGAAAAAATAGCAGCAGTAGCACGTTTACGTGAAACGAAAGACTTATCATTTGATATTGAAGTGGATGGTGGAATTGACAACCGAACCATTCATTCTGCGAAAGAAGCAGGGGCAAATGTCTTTGTGGCAGGTTCGTACCTGTTTAAGGGGGACTTGCAGGCTAATGTCAATGCCTTGAAAGCGGCTCTGCATGACTAAGATTGCTCTTGTTGCAGGTGGAGATAAGGGAAAAATCCCCACTTCCTACGACCTCTTTGTGGGAGTAGACAGAGGTGCTCTGTATTTATTAGAGGAGAAGTTGCCACTCGATGTGGCAGTTGGTGATTTTGACTCTGTATCGTTTGAAGAAAGGGAGCGGATTTGCCAAGCTACGGCTATTTTCATAGAAGCACCAGCTGAAAAAGATGATACGGATTTGGAGTTAGCGCTAAAAGAAGTCTTTGCCCGTTATCCGAAGGCGCAGGCGACGGTATTTGGTGCCTTTGGTGGACGACTGGATCACATGATGAGTAATCTCTTTCTAGCCAGTGAGCCGGATTTAGCGCCTTATATGCGGCAGATTGAGCTGGTAGATGACATGAATATTGTGCGCTTTTATCCAGCAGGACGTTATAAGATTTCCCCGATTCCAGGGATGACCTACGTGTCCTTTATGCCGTCAGATGACAGTCGTTTAACGATTGCTGATGCCAAATATCCTTTAGAAGAGAGCAATTATTTTGTCAAAAAATGTTACAGCAGTAACGAATTTATCGGAAAAGAAATCGAATTTACAATAGATAAGGGCTATGTTGTTCTTATCTACAGTCGTGATAGGAGGTAGAATGGCGTATATCCTAGCCTTTATAGCAATAGTCATCTCGGTCATTACCCTGTTTCGTTTAGAGCAGTATGTGAAGCGCTTATCTACACAAGCAGAAGATGTTGCAGATCATCTATCCGACCAGCTGACTTATCTCTTTGACCAGAAAAATCAACAGACCTTTGCCCAGCAGCAAGCCCTGCATCAGGATATGACGGAGTTACGTCGTGAGCTTTATCAGCAAATGACTGCTTTACGACAGGAAATGCACCAACTTCTTTCTCAGAATCGTGATGTGGCAGACCAGCGTTTGCAAGCCATTCAAGATTCTAATGAAAAACGGCTGGAGGAAATGCGGCAGACAGTCGAAGAAAAGCTGGAGCAGACCTTGCAGACGCGCTTACAGGCCTCTTTTGAAACCGTGTCTAAGCAGTTGGAATCTGTCAACCGTGGTCTAGGTGAAATGCAAACAGTGGCGCGTGATGTTGGTACACTCAATAAAATTCTCTCCAATACTAAGACACGTGGGATTATGGGAGAGTTGCAATTGGGGCAAATTATCGAAGATATTTTGACACCATCTCAGTACGAGCGGGAATTTGCAACGGTGGTGGGCTCAAATGAACGGGTTGAATACGCCGTGAAATTACCAGGTCAGACCAAGGAAGACTATGTCTACCTTCCCATTGACTCCAAGTTTCCCCTCGCAGATTATTACCGTCTAGAAGAAGCCTATGAAGTGGGGGACAAGGGGCAGATTGAGTTACACCGTAAACATCTCTTGGCTTCTGTCAAACGCTTTGCTAAGGATATTCAGCAGAAGTATCTGAATCCGCCGGAAACGACGAATTTTGGTATTCTCTTTTTACCAACAGAAGGTCTTTATTCTGAAGTAGTTCGTAATCCGATTTTCTTTGATGAACTACGACGGACAGAGCATATTGTGGTGGCGGGGCCGTCAACCTTATCAGCCCTCTTGAATTCCTTATCCGTCGGCTTTAAGACCTTAAATATCCAACGTTCAGCTGATGACATCAGTAAGGTTCTGGGAAACGTCAAGTCAGAATTTGGCAAATTTGGAACAGTATTGATGAAGGCTCAGCGCCATTTACAGCATGCCTCAGGCAATCTAGACGATCTTTTGACACGGCGGACCAATGCGATTGAGCGCACCCTGCGCCATATTGAATTACCAGATGATACGGACTCGTTTACCCTATTGAATTTCCAGGAGGAAGGGGAAGAAGATGAAAATTAACCAAATGAGAAAAGATGAGCTTTTTGAAGGCTTTTATCTGATTAAGTCAGCTGATGTTCGGCAGACAAGGGCTGGAAAAGACTATCTTGCCTTGACTTTCCAAGATGATACTGGAGAGATTGAAGGAAAGATATGGGATGCCCAACCAGGAAAGATTAAAGATTTCACGGCAGGTACCGTTGTCCATATGCAGGGGCGGCGTGAAGTCTACAATAATACACCTCAGGTTAATCAGATTATCCTAAGGCTACCAAAGCCAGGTGAGCCAATGGATCCAGCCGATTTCAAGGAAAAACCACCTGTCAATGTAGAAGATACACGTAAGTATCTGAGTCAGATGATGTTTCAGATTGAAAATGCTGTTTGGCAACGCATTGTACGTGCCTTATATAGCAAGTATGACCAAGAATTTTATTCCTATCCAGCTGCTAAGACCAATCACCATGCCTTCTACTCAGGGCTATCTTTTCACACAGCGACTATGGTGCGCTTGGCAGATAAGATAGGCGATATTTATCCGCAGCTCAATAAGAGTCTGCTCTTTGCAGGGATTATGTTGCACGATTTGGCTAAGGTCATTGAATTATCTGGTCCTGACAATACCAACTACACTGTACGTGGCAATCTCATTGGGCATATTTCTCTGATTGATGAGGAGATTACCAAAGTGCTGATTGAGCTAGGGATTGATGACACCAAAGAAGAAGTGACGGTTTTACGCCATGTTATTCTCAGTCACCATGGTTTGCTTGAATATGGTAGCCCAGTTCGTCCACAGGTTATGGAAGCAGAAATTCTTCACATGATTGACAATATTGATGCGGAGATGATGATGATGATAACAGCTTTGGATAAGGTGGGACCAGGTGAGATGACCAGCCGCATCTTTGCCATGGACAATCGTGCCTTCTACAAACCAGATATTGACTAATTAGGCAAATCATCGAACGACTTATTCAGTTAGAATGCAGAATACTGATATTTTATAGGCGTCGAATATCAATAAAATACGAAAAAAACGAGCTAATGGATAAAAAAAGTTCGTTTTTTCCGTTTTTATGGTATAATATTAAAAAAGCAAAGAAGGAATCGACTATGAAATTAAGAAGAAGTGAACGAATGGTTGTCATCTCTCATTATCTCATCAACCATCCTTATGAATTGACGAGTTTAAATATGTTTGCAGAGAAATATAGTTCCGCTAAATCGTCGATTTCAGAAGATATTGCCATCATAAAAAAAGCCTTTGAGGAAAGCGCGATTGGACACATTGAAACCATTACAGGGGCAAGTGGTGGTGTCATTTTTACTCCTTCAATTTCAGAGGAAGAGTCCCTTGCAATTGCAGAAGAATTACGAGGTCAAATGGCAGAGAGTAGCCGGATTTTACCAGGCGGATACATCTATTCTTCTGACTTGCTCTCAACCCCCCATATTCTGAAAAATGTTGGCCGGATTATTGCGAATAGTTTCAAGGATGAGCAGATTGATGCGGTGATGACGGTTGCGACAAAAGGTGTTCCTTTAGCCAATGCGGTTGCTAATGTCTTAAATGTCCCCTTTGTCATCGTGCGCCGTGATTTGAAAATTACCGAAGGCTCAACCGTTTCGGTCAACTACGTATCTGGCTCGAGCGACCGTATTGAAAAAATGTTCCTCTCAAAACGCAGTTTAAAGGCAGGCAGCCGTGTGCTGATTGTTGACGATTTCCTTAAAAATGGTGGAACCATTAACGGGATGATCAGCCTTTTATCAGAGTTTGACAGTAGTTTAGCTGGTGTAGCTGTTTTTGCAGAAAACCAAAAAGGAGCTCGCAACGTAGCAAATTACAAGTCATTGCTTGCTGTTACCAACATCGATGTCAAAGAAAATAAGGTCGATGTCGCATTGGGCAATATTTTTCTATAAAGATACTCGATGAATATCAACAAAAAGAAGCTGAGGACGGTTGTTCCAGCTTCTTTTTAGGAGATTTTATGAAAAAGAAAAGTTTTTAGGATAGATAGAGTATAACCTGACAATCTTAAACTTTTCTTAAATCTCAATTTATTTTTTCTGAATTGGCTAAAGTTTGTGTTGCCATGAGTCGTTGGACCTGTTTTGGTCGGATTAGAATCAGACCAATTAGCATGACAACCAACCAGATACCGATTGCTATCCCATTTGGCTTGGAAGTGGATTTGAAACCTGCTGTTGCTAAAATCGTCCCTAAGTCAATCATAAAGTGGATGAAAATGGTCTACCAAAGACTACCTGTCCGAAGGACAACTGTGGCAAAATCAATCCCTAGTTAGCTGACAGCGATAATAAACTACAAAGAAAGAGCATTTAATGGTGTCTCATGACATGTTTATAATTCATTCCTTTCGTTTCACTCAAGGCACAACACTAAATGAAAATGTGTTGTGCTCTTTATTTTGCTCTATAATATAAAATGAGAAGGCCAATCACGACTACAAATCACGGGGAGGA
>NZ_JBFRYH010000062.1:0-12180 GCF_040984445.1 Streptococcus handemini | reverse complement strand
TCTTTTTGGTGTATAATAGTGTTGCATCTCAGAGTCTTTCTAATTGTTGTTGTGGTGATTACAATTATATCTCTCTGAGATGTTTTTTAATACCCTTGACTGGCTAACTTCATTTTAGAACTTTCGACTAAAAAAGACATTTCACTCATGCCCATTTCAGCGAATGATGCAGCACAAGATTATGTTTATACTCATTAAATATCAAAATCTGAATAAATTGATGATTATCAAGGAAATATCTGTTTAATTAATACAATAGCCAAAAAAATCATTGAGAAGACCATTGCGCTCAGATTTTGAATTTAAATAAGTATTAGATGCAAAGAAATCAGCTCCTTACTCAAAAAAACTGCTATTTGCTTCTTGCAAACAGCAGCACTATTTTAATCATAGTAACGAGGAATGCGATCTGACAAGCCACAAACCACTTCATAATTAATCGTTTTGAGGTAATCTGCCCAATCCTGTACCTCTATTGCCCTGTCACCACTGAGACCAATCAGCGTAACAGACGTTCCTAAAGGATACTTTTTCGGTAAACGAACCGTAATTTGATCCATGGAGACACGGCCAACAACCGGACAATATTCACCTTCTACTAACAATGAAAAGCCCTGCATAGCACGGAAAAAACCATCCGCATAACCAATTGGAATCGTACCAATGTATTCTCTTTGTTCACTACGATATGTCGCACCATAGCCGATACTAGCTCCCGCTTCTACTTCTTTCACATGAACCAATTCAGAGATCAAGCGCAAGGCTGGCTGAATAGAGTAGGGCAAATCTAAGTCATGACCACTCGGGTTCAGACCATATAAGACATTTCCTAGCCGCACCATCGTAAAGACCGTATCCGCATGCCAAATACTAGTGGCTGAATTACTCGCATGAATACAAGCTGGTACTCGGTTCATTTCTGAAATCATCCCCTTAAATCGAGCCAATTGCAACTGAAATTGACGGTCATCTTTCTCATCAGCCGTCGCAAAATGAGTGAATAGTCCTTCAATTGTGGCATCGTGTTGCTCCAACTCATCTGTGGCCTGATTGAGGGACTGACTATCTCTAAAACCAATCCGTCCCATACCTGTGTCTACCTTCAAATGAACCTGCAAACCGTGTAAGGAAATTCCTTGCTGCAATAGTAACTGTATCCACTCTAGACTAGCTACTGTCACCATGACCTTTTCTGAAATCGCAAGTGGCACAGCCTCTACAGGTATCATTCCTAATATCAATACTGGTTGCGAAATACCTGCTTGCCTTAGTTCCAAGGCTTCGTCCATGTTGGACACACAAAAGCCGTCTACTTGCTTCTCCAAATGCCTGGCAACTGCAACAGCCCCGTGACCGTAAGCATTGGCCTTAACGACCGCAAAAGTTTGTGTTTCTTTTGGCAAACCTTTTCTGACTTGCTCTAGATTATCTGAAATAGCTGCTAAATCAACCTGAATAGTTGTTGGTCTATGAATGCTTACTTTCATCTATTTCCTCCAAAATGACACTTGCCTGTACAAACCCAGCAGAGTGGCTAATGCTAATCCAAGCCTTGACTTGAATAGGGGATTTTGCGACATAGGGTGCCCCTTTTTCATCCGTTAACACTTCAATATCGTGAAAACCGACTTGCCCAATCCCTGTCCCAAGTGCCTTAGCAAAGGCCTCTTTCGCAGACCAACGACCTGCTAGATACTCGACTTGCCGCCGATGTTTTAATTGCCGAAAACGAGCTAATTCATTTTCTGTTAATACCTTACTAGCAAATCGTTCGTGCTTCTTCATCGCTGCTTCCACAGCAGCTATTTCTTGTATATCTATTCCGTGTCCTATTATCATTTCCCAAAAAAGAAGTGGGAAACCCCATATTCTTTCGAATACTGGATAACCTCACTCCTCCCTCATGTTCTCTTAGTTTACTTGCTTGCGACCATGACAGTTCTTGAATTTTTTGCCCGACTGACATGGACAAGGAGCATTACGGTCAACTCCCTCAAAATGCACTTGCTCGCTTGTCGCAACCGTCTGTGCCGGAATGATATTCTTCGTAGCTGTTGTACGAGCTTCTTGCGTAGCATGTTCCCGTTCGATATTATCATGAATCTGTGCCTTCATCATGAGACGAGTCACGTCGTACTCAATTGAAGCGACCATATCATTAAAGGTTGAAAAAGCTTCTGATTGATACTCCACAACTGGATTGTTTTGGGCATAGCCACGAAGACTCACTGCATTACGAAGTTGATCCATCATATCAATATGATCTGTCCACTTATTGTCAACGACACGGAGAATCAATACCTTTTGGAATTCTCTCACACGATCTTCATCACGCAATTTTGCGACTTGACTATCATAAACTTCCAAAGCTCGGTCATAGAGGTAGGTTATGATTTCTTTGTCTGATTTGCCTTCTAAGTCGGACAAACTAATTGATTCTTCTGGTACAAGGTTGAGCTGGGCAAAATTCAGGATTGCCTGTAAATCTTTGTCGTGTTTTCCTACAGTATGGTCTGCCACTTGACGTTCAATGGTCCGTTTAATCATCGCCTTGATTTCTGGAGCCAAATCGCGATCAGCTGTAATCACGTCATGACGTTGATTGTAGATAATCTCGCGTTGTTCACGCATGACATCGTCGTATTGAAGGACTTGTTTCCGAGAATCGTAGTTATTCCCTTCAACACGTTTTTGCGCCCCCTCTACCTGACGAGTTAACATTTTTGACTTAATCACAGACTCTTCTTCTGTCAAATTCATGCGTTCCATGAAGGCCTTGATGCGCTCTGAACCAAAGCGTTTCATCAAATCATCTTCTAGGGAAAGATAGAATTGTGACTCACCTGGATCTCCTTGACGGCCTGAACGCCCACGAAGCTGATTATCAATTCGGCGGCTCTCATGGCGTTCTGTACCAATGACACAAAGTCCCCCAAGTTCACGCACACCAGGTCCCAACTTGATATCCGTACCACGACCAGCCATGTTGGTCGCAATCGTCACCGCACCGCGTTGTCCAGCATTCATGATGATTTGCGCTTCGCGGTAGTGGTTTTTTGCATTCAATACTTCGTGCGGTACACCAGCGGCAACTAAGCGCTGTGAAATGTAGTCAGATGTTTCAACGGCTACTGTACCCACCAGGACAGGCTGTCCTTTTTCGTATCGCGCCTTCACATCTGCCACAACAGCATTAAACTTGTACTCTAAGCTCGGGTAAAGCAAATCTTCATGGTCAAGACGAGCAATAGGACGGTTAGTTGGGATTGGAATCACACGAATATTGTAAATTTCACGGAATTCTTCTTCCTCTGTCTTACCAGTACCCGTCATTCCTGATAATTTCTTGTACATACGGAAGAGATTTTGGTAAGTGATAGAAGCACTTGTTTTTGATTCATTTTGAACAGGGACGCCTTCTTTAGTCTCAATCGCTTGGTGAAGGCCATCTGAATACCGACGTCCTTCCATGGTCCGGCCTGTAAATGGGTCAATAATCATGACTTCTTGGGCTTCATTGACCAGATAATCGATATCATAAATCATGATATAGTTAGCACGTAGCGCATTATCAATAAAGTGAGTCAAAGCAACATTTTCAATGTCATACAGATTATCTAACTTAAAGAAGCTCTCTGCTTTGTCAATCCCTGAATCCGACAGCCCAATCGTCTTAGACGGTACATCAATAATATAATCATCCTTATCCAAGGATTTAACCAATTTATCCGCCAAGAAATACAATTGGTTTGTTTCTGAAGACGTTGGCCCAGATACAATCAGTGGTGTCCGTGCTTCATCAATTAAAATCGAGTCAACCTCATCGACCAAGGCATAATTAAGTGGACGTTGCACCATATCTTCTGCACGAACCACCATGTTATCACGAAGGTAATCAAAACCAATCTCTGAGTTCGTTGAGTAGGTAATATCGCAATTGTAAGCTTCCCGTTTTTCAAAAGAAGACTTAGCCGCCAAGTTAATTCCAACAGACAAACCAAGCCATGAGTAAAGCTCACCCATCTCTGTCGCATCACGTTCTGACAGGTACTCATTGACTGTGACAACGTGCACTCCTTCGCCAGACAAAGCGTTTAGATATACTGGCATGGTCGCTGTCAAGGTCTTCCCTTCACCCGTACGCATCTCAGGAACATCTCCGTGGTGAAGGACAATCCCACCCATTACCTGCACTTTATAAGGAAATAGGCCAAGAACACGCTTCGCTCCCTCTCGGACTACCGCGAAAGCTTCATAGAGCAAGTCATCTAGGCTTTCCCCACTGTGGTAACGTGCTTTAAATTCTGCTGTTTTTGCTTGTAGTTGCTCATCTGATAAGGCTGCCATGTCATCTGCATAAGCAAGGACCTTATCTGCCATCTTTTCTAATTTTTTTAATTCACCTTTATCATTTTCAATAATTGTTTTTAAAATATTTGTCATTGTTTTCCTTACTTGTATCGATTCTTATTTTTTGTGTTCTTTTCATTATAGCACGTTTCCCCACTACTTTCAAGAATGAGCGATAGTTTAAACCGATGAAGCAACTGCCTCATCGGTCCTATTTCAAACATACTTTTTGTCATTATGGATGACTGGCAACGATTTCTAATTCTTGCCCCTTTAAGGTCCACTCAGTCACATCTGCTGGCAGGATAAAGTGGTCCCCTTTGGCAATTGGATATACTTGGCCATCAATACCAAGGTCCCCTTGTCCAGCCAAGACACTGACCAGATAATAATCAGCCGTTTGCTGCATGTGAACTTGTCCTGTCAGCTCCCATTTGTAAACACTGAAAAAGTCGTTGGCTACAAGCAAGGTCGAGCGTAAATCATCTGCGTGTAGGGTAACAGGACGGCTATTTGCTGGCTCTCCAATCCTTGTCACATCAATAGATTTTTCCAAATGCAATTCCCGTAGGTTGCCAGCATCATCCTTGCGGTCAAAATCGTAGACACGGTAGGTGGTATCACTTGATTGCTGGGTTTCCAAAATCATGATGCCTTTTCCAATGGCGTGAATGGTACCACTTGGCACATAGAAGAAGTCCCCTGCCTTGACAGGAACCTTCTGCAGCAACCCTTCCCAATCTTTCTGGTCAATCTTTTCTCGGAGCTCTTCTTTTGAGAGAGCCTTATGGCCATAGATAATTTCAGCCCCTTCATCAGCTGCCAAAACATACCAACATTCGGTCTTGCCAAGCTCTCCTTCGTGCGCCAAACCATAAGTATCATCGGGATGAACCTGCACGCTCAACCAATCATTGGCATCTAAAATCTTGGTCAAAAGAGGAAAGACTTCTTCTGTCCGATTAGCAAAGAGCTCGCGATGCTCACGATACAAATCATCTAATTTCCAACCTGTATAGACACCGTTTTTAACAGTTGATACGCCATTGGGATGCGCTGAAATCGCCCAATATTCACCGACATGGTCACTCGGACTTTCATAGCCAAATTCATCCCGAAGCTTGGTTCCGCCCCAAATTTTTTCCTGCATCACAGATTGTAAAAATAATGGTTCTGCCATCATGATCCCTCGTTTCTATTTCTTACTGCTATGATAGCAAAAATGGCTTCAAAAAGCGAATTTCCTTCAAGAATTTCTCAAAAAAAGAGAGAAAAAGCCAGACAAGAGTCCAGCTTCTTCGTTTTCGTTCTTATTTTTCAGATACTTGTTTGGCTAAGGCAAAGTTTCCAAGGGTTGCTGAGCCATTTTCAGCTACCGCTGGTGTTACGATATACTCTGTTGCATCTGGTGTTGGTACATAGCCATTCATCAAAGCAGTAAATTTATCACGCACACGTTTCAGCATGTGTTCTTGCCCCATGACACCACCACCAAAAACAATGACTTGCGGACGATACATCAAGGTCGCCTGTACAGCTGCTTGAGCAATATAATATGCCTGAACATCCCATACATCCGCATTCTGCTCAATTAACTCCCCACGAATACCTGTACGAGCCTCCAATGACGGACCTGCTGCCAACCCCTCCAAACAGCCATTATGGAAAGGGCAAACACCATTAAATTCTTTGGCAACATCCTGGGGGTGTAAGGCAACATAGGTATGCCCAGCTTCTGTATGCCCTACTCCACCGACGAATTCGCCATTTTGGATAGCACCAGCTCCGATTCCTGTACCAATTGTGTAATAAACGAGACTTGTTACTCCCTTACGAACAAGAGCTTCCCCAAATGCAGACGAGTTCACATCTGTCGTAAAGTAAAAGGGAATCTTAAATTCTTTGGCAATCAAGCCCAACAAATCCACATTTGCCCAATGAGGTTTCGGAGTCGTTGTGATATAGCCGTAGGTAGCTGAATTTTGGTCAATATCGATTGGCCCAAATGACCCAATTGCAATCCCTGCCAAGCGGTCTTCATAGCGCTTGAAAAATTCAACTGTACGCTCAATCGTTTCATACGGCGTAGTGGTTGGAAATTGCGTCTTTTCAACCACTTGGAAATTCTCATCTCCTACTGCACAGACAAATTTGGTCCCTCCAGCTTCTAGGCTCCCATACAATTTTGTCATCTTTTCTCTCCTTTTGAAATCAGTTTCATCTAGTTTATTATATCATAGATTTAAGCGTAAGAAAAAGGCGAAACGCCTTTTTCTTGTGATTATTTTGCAATTTTAAGGAAGGCATCGCCGTGCGCTACTGTCGCATTTGCAAGAACTTCAACAGTGGCAAATTCTGCCGTATTTGTTACGATGACCATGGTGGTATCATCAAGACCTGCTGCCGCAATTTTGCTTGCATCAAACTTAGCAATTGGTGTGCCAGCTGTAACCTTGTCACCTGCTGCAACTAATTTCTCAAATCCTTCACCATTCATTGATACAGTATCAATACCGATGTGGATAAGAATTTCCGCACCACTTGCAGTCTTCAAACCATAGGCATGACCCGTTTCAAAAGCAATCGTAACTTCTGCATCCGCTGGTGCGTACACAACACCTTCAGACGGTTTAACAGCAAGACCTTTCCCCATAGCTCCTGATGAGAAGACAGGATCATTGACATTTTCAAGAGCAACTACGTCACCTGAAAGTGGTGAAACCAATGTTTCTTCGCTAATAAGAGCTGTTGTCGCTTCTTTTGCTAACTCAGCAGTCGCTACTGTTTCAGAAGTTTTTGCAGGAGCTTCTTCTTCATCTTCAAATCCAAACATATAAGTAAGAGTGAAACCTGCTACGAATGATACAGCAACCATCAAGAGGTAAGGGAAGAGTTGACCATTCACGTAAAGAAGTGTACCTGGGATAATGGTGATTCCAAATGCAGTACCTGCAAGTCCAAGAAGAGAAGCAACCGCTCCACCAATAGCACCTGCAATCAATGAAAGGAAGAATGGCTTACGGAAACGTAAGTTGACACCGAAGATAGCTGGCTCTGTAATTCCCAAGAAAGCTGCAAGAGCTGCTGGGAAAGCAAGAGCTTTCAATTTAGGATTCTTCGTTTTCACACCAACTGCAATTGTCGCCGCACCTTGTGCTGTCATGGCTGCAGTGATGATAGCGTTAAATGGATTAGCACCTGTATTTGCCACCAATTGAGACTCCAGCAAGTTGAAGATGTGGTGAACACCTGATACTACGACAACTTGGTGCAAACCACCAATCAAGAGTCCTGGAAGACCAAATGGCAAAGCAAGTAGAGCGTTTGTTGCTGCCAAAATGTAGTTTTCAACAACGTGGAAGACTGGACCAATCACAAACAAGCCAAGGATAGACATAACTAAAAGTGTGATAAATGGCGTTACCAAGAGGTCAAGTACTTCTGGAACATACTTGCGTACGAATTTTTCAAATTTCGCACCAACGATACCGATGATGAAGGCTGGAAGGACAGAACCTTGCAAACCAACGACTGGAATAAATCCAAAGAACTGCATTGGTGTTACATCGCCACCTGAAGCTACTGCCCAAGCATTTGGTAACGAGCCAGAGATAAGCATCATTCCAAGAACGATACCAATAGTTTGATTTCCGCCAAATACACGGAAGGTTGACCATACTACAAGAGCTGGAAGCACGATGAAGGCTGTATCAGTCAAGATTTGAGTATAGGTGATGAAGTCAGGATTGTACTCCGCTATACCAAAGAAGGACATGACTGCTTCTTGTGTCAACAAGCCGCGGAATCCCATGAACAAACCAGTTGCTACGATTGCTGGGATGATTGGCACAAAGACGTCACCAAATGTACGAATTGCTCGCTGGAAGGCATTGCCTTGTTTAGCAGCCTCTGCTTTCATCTCATCTTTTGAAGAGGTTGGCAAACCAAGTGCTACGACTTCATCATAGATTTTATTGACTGTACCAGTACCAAAGATGATTTGGTATTGACCTGAGTTAAAGAAAGCGCCTTGTACCTTCTCAATGTCTTCGACACGCGCTTTGTCGATTTTATTTTCATCTTTTACCATGACACGTAGACGAGTTGCACAGTGAGCCACACTGTTGACATTCTCACGTCCACCCAAGGCTTCGATGACATTTTTTGCAATTTCAGTATTATTCATCTTGCAAAAATCTCCTTTTAGTATATTTTTCTTTTTTGAAAGTGTTTTCAACCTTTCTATGCTTCTTATTATACCATTTTTCACCAATATGTCAAACGCTTGACATAATTTTTTGACATTTTTTCAATTTCAAGGGTAAAACCTTGCTTTTTGACAAGCAAACGTTTACTATATTACTATAAGGAATAGAACAAATACGTACAAAACGAAATAAGGAGACGACATGGCCTTCACAACTGAAGAACGCTACCGTGCTTATGCGGATTGGCCGACAGACTATATTGACAAGATTACCAAGAATACCGCAAGTTCCCCTTGGAGAACCAACTTCCATATCGAAACGCCACACGGTCTCTTAAATGATCCCAATGGCTTTTCTTACTTTAATGGAAAATGGACCCTCTTCTACCAATACTTTCCATTTGGGGCAGCCCATGGATTGAAATCATGGGTTCACACCGAGTCAACGGACTTGGTTCACTTCGAGCCGACAGGAACCATGATCTACCCTGACACACCACTCGACAGCCATGGTGCTTATTCGGGATCTGCTATGCAGTTTGACGACAAGCTCTTTCTTTTTTATACTGGAAATGTTCGTGATGAAAACTGGATTCGCCACCCCTACCAAATCGGTGCTCTCATGGACACAAAGGGAGAGATTCAAAAAATCGATCAGATTTTGATTGAGCAGCCAAATGACACAACAGACCATTTCCGCGATCCACAGATTTTCAATTTCAAAGATAACTACTATGCCATCGTCGGAGGACAAAATCTGGACAAAAAAGGAATCATTAAACTCTACAAGGCTGTGGACAACGACTACCTCAACTGGGAATACGTGGCTAATTTAGATTTCGATAATGACTTGACTGCCTATATGATGGAATGTCCAAATCTTGTTTTCATCGATAAAAAACCTGTCCTTCTTTATTGCCCACAAGGACTAGATAAAACCGTTCTGGACTACGGCAATATCTACCCAAATCTCTACAAGATTGCCCAATCATTTGACCCAGAGACAGCTAAAATGGTCAATCCAGCTCCCCTTGAGCAGTTAGATTACGGTTTTGAATGCTATGCAACCCAAGCCTTTAATGCACCTGACGGACGTGCGCTTGCTGTTAGCTGGCTTGCCCTACCAGATGTGGAATATCCGACAGACCGCTACGATTACCAAGGCTGCCTGTCCCTTGTCAAAGAATTGACCATTAAAGACGGCAAGCTCTATCAATATCCAGTTGACGCGATTAGGAGCCTCCGTACAGATAGTCAGACCTTCGCACCCAAAGTAGCAACAAACAATTGTTACGAATTGGAACTGACAGTGGAAGCAAATAGCAAGATTGACTTGGTTCTCTTTGCAGATAGAAACGCAAAAGGTCTGAAACTATCTATTGATCCTGCAAATGGATCTGTATCTCTTGACCGTAAGGACTGCGGAGAGGCTTTCGCCCTTGATTTTGGTACTGAACGCCATTGCCAGATTGACAACCAAGTAACAACAGCTAACATCTTCATCGACAAATCTGTCTTTGAAATTTTCATCAACAAAGGAGAAAAAGTATTTTCTGGACGTGTCTTCCCACGACAAGATCAAACTGGCATCAAGATTCTCTCAGGTCAGGCAACCGGAAATTATTACTCATTAGATTATGGTCGCAAAACTCACTGATGTCGCAAAGCTAGCTGGGGTCAGCCCCACAACAGTCTCCCGTGTTATCAATAAAAAAGGCTATCTATCCGACAAAACGGTCAAAAATGTGACCGATGCTATGCGAGAATTGGGCTACAAACCCAACAATCTCGCTCGAAGTTTGCAAGGAAAGTCCGCCAAGCTGGTCGGCTTGATTTTCCCAAATATTAGCAATATTTTTTATGCAGAATTGATTGCTCATCTGGAAAAGGAGCTTTTCAATCGAGGCTACAAGGCTATTATCTGCAACAGCCAGCACGATTCTGCCAAAGAACGAGAATACCTAGAAATGCTAACAGCCAATCAGGTAGACGGCATTATTTCAGGTAGCCATAATCTGGGAATCAAAGACTATGACCGTGTATCTGCTCCGATTATTGCCTTTGACCGCAATTTATCACCGTCTACCCCAATCGTCTCTTCTGACAACTACGGCGGAGGGGTCTTGGCTGCCGAAACACTCCAAAAAGCAGGGTGTACAAAGCCCTTGATGATCACAGGAAATGATGATTCCAATTCTCCTACCGGCCTTCGGCAAACAGGCTTTTCTAGTGTTTTTCCAAAGGCAGAAATCCACCACATTTCAAGTGATTTCTCCCCTGTGCGCAAGGAAATGGAAATCAGAACCATTCTCCAAACAAGCTCAACAGACGGTATCTTTATTTCAGGGGATTTGACGGCCATATTGGTCTGGAATGTCGCCCAATCTTTGGGCTTGTCAATTCCCCAAGATCTCAAACTTATCGGCTATGACGGTACCTATTTTATCGAGACACACTATCCCCAGCTGACCACCATCAAACAACCT
The DNA here is from genome assembly GCF_040984445.1 of Streptococcus handemini. NCBI lineage: Bacteria > Bacillati > Bacillota > Bacilli > Lactobacillales > Streptococcaceae > Streptococcus > Streptococcus handemini. The sequence continues at coordinate 1,137 of NZ_JBFRYH010000062.1, read as the reverse complement.
TTAGCAGATATTGCCAAACTTATGGTGGATCTTCTCGTGCAAAAAATCGAAGGTGCTAACCTCGAGCAAGACTATTCGCTCCCTATCAGTCTCTTGGCAGGTCGGAGCGTGTGATATAACCGTTCCATAAAAAAAGAAAAGCTCTACAACCGTCTCTAAGAAAGAAGGATTTGTAAAGCTTTTTCTCTTTGCTTCAGTTAATGTTTAAAACCACGAACATAGTAAGTAACGACCAAAATCATATAAAAAATCATCAACACACTCCACGTCAAGGCCCAGAAAACTGGAATAGCTTCTTTTGCGTCTAGAATGCCATATACAACCAGACATAGATTCCCCCAGAAAATCAGAGCAGAAAAGATGTGTACTACTTTTTTCATATCCATAGTCCTTGGCCTCCTTGATATAACATTTACTTCTTACTATTAAGTATACCATAAATAAATGTAGTTTCAAAACATATTTTCATACTCGTCAAAAATCAAACTCTGATGTCGTTATACTCAGTTAACTTCAAAAATAACTTTTTTTAATCTTTTCTTAAGTAGTGCGGACGGAAGCAACCTCCTTCGGAGTTTCATTCCTAATTTTTGAGCCTAGGTTTCAAAAATTCCGTTATTAGTGACAGCAACACTGTCACTAATCATACCACTACGGCGAAAATATCCTTTCAAGCTCACTTCGTTCGCTCTAAATTGCGGAATCTAAGAACCTGTATTCATAAGCGAAGCAATTCTAAGCGGAAGCTTATTTTACGATAATCAAGACGATTTTTGTCCCACTCCCTCAGCTAACATTAGTCCGAACTAGTGGGTCAGTGGAGACGAGCTGCGCTCGTTCTATTTCCAGCCTTCCACAATTCTCAATTGTACGGGGCGAGCTGCGCTCGTTCTATTTCCAGCCTTCCACAATTCTCAATTGTGGAAGCTAGTCAGATTTTGATTTTTATAGAGTATCAAGCTACCACCACTTTATTATGAACCTCAAAAAGAAGCCACTTAGGCTTCTTCTAGACCGAAGACAAACTAGTCGAGAGTCTGGTTTGTCTTTTTGTTTTCTGTTTTATTTTGAAAAAAAATAGTCTAGTAGAGTGGTTTAGGGCAAAATAAAAAGGCCTTCCCGCCATCAGTTTGACCA
>NZ_JBFRYH010000061.1:0-12217 GCF_040984445.1 Streptococcus handemini | reverse complement strand
CCTTGCGTCAAAATATGACAGGGGCTAAACAACATAATCATTGGAAATTGTTGGCTATGAGACGAACTATTGAAACTCGATTTTCAGAACTTTGTGCTCTTTTTGATGTCGAACAGACATTAACTAGAAGCTTAACAGGATTGCAGTTGAGAATTGAACAAATTATACTTGCTTATAATTTGAGATACTTTGAGATTAACTAGCACCACGAGTAACAAGTATATATTTATAATCCATTGGAGGGAAAATCATGAAAAAATTATTAGCCGTTATATTATTAGTGGGAATTAGTTTTGTGTCAATATTTCATTTCGTTCAACCATCATTAGAAAAGCCAATGAATACTAGATTTATTCCATTTGGGAAAGTTGATTTTTCCGATGATTATGATGATTATAATTCTGATTATGATACAGATGATTCGGATGATATTACAAGTCGGTTTGGAAATTTTATCAAGAATCACAAAACTCCGTTTTCTAAAACAGTTGAAAGATAGTTGTCTTCTTCTTTTGAGCATGAAAAGATAATGAAAAAGAGATGGATGGGCTAGAATGTGTTACGCTCTCATCTTGTAGAGATGAAAAAGAGGCTAGCGAATGATTCTTCGCTAGCCTCTTTTTCAACCTTTCACACTTCTCAATTGCAAGGGGCGAGCTACGCTCGTTCTATTTCCAGCCTTCCACAATTCTCAATTGTGGAAGCTAGTCAACATGGGGTGGGAGTAAAATAATCCAGTGGATTATTTTAGCCCGAACCTAGAAATAAAGGAGTGAGGATAATCAATTTCTACGAAATCACGATTGAGTCCCACGCCAAACTCGCTTTTTGCTTTTTAGGCTCGTGAAAAAATGCCCCACTGGAGCATTTTTTTTAATGTGCAACGCGGCGGCGTGCTGCTTTTTTGCGATTTTCTTCGATAAACGCTTCTTTCTTTTCTTCAGGTTCAATGATTGTTTTATGAATCGTAAAGACAGCGCCTGCAGCAAGAGCAACTGTACTAGCTACTCCCGTCAAGAAACCTTTTCCAAAACCTTTAGCCATAGTTCTTTCTCCTTTACTTATGTTATAATAGATTGTAGCGAAAAAACAAAAAATTTTCAAGGAAAAAGATGAAAACAAAGATAATAGTAGTGGTAGGACCGACTGCAGTGGGGAAAACTGCCTTAGGAATTGAGCTGGCGCAGCGCTATAATGGTGAGATTATTAGCGGTGACAGCCAGCAGGTTTACCGACAATTAGACATTGGAACGGCTAAGGCAACCAAGGAAGAGCAGGCGCTTGCTCCCCACCATTTGATTGATGTGCGAGATGTAACAGAAGGCTATTCTGCCTATGATTTTGTGGTAGAAGCTGGTTGGTTGATTGAAGAAGTCGCTGAAAAAGGAAAGGTGCCGATTATCGTAGGTGGCACAGGTCTGTATATTCAAAGTCTGCTCGAGGGTTATCATTTGGGTGGTCAGGTGGCACATGACGAGATTCTTTCCTACCGCAAGGAGCTAGACACTTGGTCAGATGAGCGTTTATTTGGGAAAATAGCAGAGTTGGGAATTGATATTCCCCAAATCAACCGCCGTCGTGCTATGAGACAATTGGAAATGGCACATTTTGGTCAAGAGTTGGAAAATCAAGAACCACCTTATGAAGCCTTAGTGATTGGTTTATCCGATGAGCGAGCTGTTTTATATGAACGGATCAACCAGCGTGTGGATCAAATGGTGAAAGTAGGCTTGTTAGAAGAAGCCAAATGGCTCTACGAGACCCATCCGACTGCCCAAGCTAGTTTGGGGATTGGGTACAAGGAGTTCTTTCTCTACTTTGCTGGACAAATCAGTCTTGAAGAAGCCGTTGACAAGGTCAAGCAAAATACCCGTCGCTTTGCCAAACGTCAATTGACTTGGTTTCGCAACCGCATGCAGGTGGCGTTTGACCTCGTATCTGAAGAGGGGTTCAAGGACCAGATTTTCCAACGAGTAACGGAGTTTTTAGAGGAAAAATCATGATTGAAACAAGAAAAGAAGAAGAACGTGTCTTGCTGATTGGGGTAGAACTGCAGCAGACAGAAAACTTTGCCATGTCTATGGAGGAGCTTGCAAAGCTTGCCAAAACGGCTGGTGCAGTAGTAAAGGGGAACTACACCCAGAAGCGGGAAAAGTATGATAGCAAGACCTTTGTCGGCTCTGGTAAATTAGAAGAAATCAAGCTCATGGTTGAGGCTGATAACATTGATACCGTCATTGTCAATAACCGTTTGACCCCACGCCAGAACGTGAATTTAGAGGAAATATTGGGTGTGAAGGTCATAGATCGTATGCAGTTGATTTTAGACATCTTTGCTATGAGAGCAAGGAGCCATGAGGGAAAATTACAAGTGCATTTGGCTCAATTGAAATACATGCTGCCACGCCTGATTGGACAAGGAATTATGCTGAGCCGTCAGGCTGGGGGAATTGGTTCACGTGGTCCTGGTGAGAGCCAGCTAGAGCTCAACCGCCGCAGCATTCACAATCAGATTGCTGATATTGAACGGCAATTGAAAATCGTTGAGAAAAATCGGGCAACGGTGCGGGAGCGTAGACTTCAATCAGGCATTTTTAAAATCGGACTAATCGGCTATACTAATGCGGGCAAGTCTACGATTATGAATGCATTGACAGATAAGCACCAGTATGAGGCAGATGAATTATTTGCGACCTTAGACGCAACGACGAAGCAAGTACAGCTGTCCGATACCTTCCAAGTGACGGTGACCGATACGGTTGGATTTATCCAGGATTTACCGACAGAGTTGATTTCAGCCTTTAAGTCAACCTTGGAAGAATCGATGAATGTCGACTTGCTACTCCATGTGATTGATGCCTCTGATCCTAATCATACTGAGCAGGAAGAAGTGGTCTTGGGCATTTTGCAAGAGTTGGAGATGTTGGACATTCCACGCCTTGCCCTTTATAATAAACTAGATAAGACAGATGATCACTTTACACCGAGCCAGTTTCCGCATGTCATGCTGTCTGCCAAAGATGAGAATGCCAAATCCCATATTCAGATGATGGTCTTAGCGAAAATCAAAACCATGTTTGAGACATTTGAGATCCGAGTTCCTTTAAAAGATAGTTATAAGATTCATGACTTGGGGCGGATAGCCCTGATTGATAAGCGATTGTATGAAGATGATGTGGAAATCATCAAGGGCTATATTTCAAAGAAAGATAAGTGGAAATTAGAGGAATTTGAACATGGATTATATTGATCTGGCCTTGAAATACGGTGGCTTTACGAGTCTTGATAGGGTATATCTGACACAGCAATTAAAAGACTTGACCGATAGCCAAAAGCTAGCTTTTATCACACCGCCGCCTTCGGTCATCAATGCTTATTTTGCTGAAATCTATCAAAAGAGAAGCCCGCAAGCTGCGACGGATTATTATCTTGGACTATCTAAAGAGCTTAAGCTCTGCATGGAGCAACCCTCTTTTGCTGAGGAAAAGCCCTTTGTCCGCTTGAATCTGTCAGGAAAATCCTTTGGTTTTGCCTATCAGAATGAGGTAGAATTGGCACGAGTATTTGCAGAAAAAACTGAGCCAGTAACACCTAATTTGCTCTTTGAGATTGCGCAGATTTTTCCTCATTACTCCGTTTTTGTCAAGGACGACCTGATTTGGATGCAGCCCTTGGCTATCGATGAGGACAGTCTTGTAGCAGTAGATAGCGCCTATCTCTTGACAGATCTTGCTGAAAGTAGCGACTGGGTGCGGATTTCGGGCTTGAATCAAGAGGAGGTAGTAGAGTTTGCAAGCCAGTATCAAGGGCAAGCCTACTATGCTTGGTCGGGGCGCACAGCGATAATCTATATTCAACAATAGAAAGAAGTTTATGTATATTCAATTTTTAGGAACAGGAGCGGGTCAGCCCTCCAAAGCACGTAATGTGTCGAGTTTGGCACTGAAATTACTCGATGAAATCAATGAAGTCTGGTTATTTGATTGTGGAGAAGGTACGCAGAATCAGATTTTAGAAACCAGCATTCGTCCGCGCAAGGTCAGCAAGATTTTCGTTACTCACCTGCATGGGGATCACATCTTTGGGCTTCCTGGCTTTTTATCCAGCCGTTCCTTTCAGGGAAATGAGGAGCAGACGGATATTGATATCTATGGACCGACAGGCATTCGGCAGTTTGTCTTAACGAGTCTGAAAGTATCTGGTTCTCGTCTGCCGTATCGGATTCATTTTCATGAGTTTGAAGTTAATCAGGTGGACAAGGTGTTAGAGACAGACAAATTCATGGTATTTGCAGATCAGCTTGACCATACAGTACCCTGTGTTGGCTATCGTGTGATTCAAAAAGACTTGGAAGGAACGCTTGATGCAGAAGCACTTCGCGCAGCGGGTGTACCATTTGGTCCCCTCTTTGGTCGGGTTAAAAATGGTGAAAATGTCGTCTTGGAGGACGGGACAGAGATTATCGCAAGTGACTATGTGTCGCCACCTCGACCTGGTAAGGTTGTCACAATCTTAGGTGATACCCGCAAATGCCATGCCAGTGTGCGGTTAGCGGTCAATGCAGATGTGCTGGTGCATGAGGCGACTTATGGCAAGGGTGATGAGGCCATCGCTCGAAAACATGGCCATTCGACCAATATGGAGGCAGCCTTGGTGGCAAAAGATGCAGGAGCCAAACGCTTGCTGCTCAACCATATTAGTCCGCGCTTCTTATCTAAGGATATTAGTCAGCTGCGCAAGGACGCAAGCAAAATTTTTGAGAATGTCCACATTGTAAAAGATTTGGAAGAGGTGGAAGTGTGAGAAAGATTTTAATAACGGGAGCTTCTGGTGGTCTAGTCCAAGAAATGGTGCCACTTTTAGCAGATGATTTTCTCATTTTATTGGGACGGGACAAGGAAAAATTAGAGCAATTATATGCCTTTCATGAGCAAAAGGTGATCTATGATACGGATCTGCGTGATGAAGCAGCCCTAAAAAAACTCCTTCAAGAAGTAGAGAAAAAGCTTGGCACGATTGATATATTGGTCAATAATGCTGGTTACGGTCGCTTTGCGGATTTTGAAGATTTTTCAAGTCAAGAGGTACGAGACATGTTTGACATCAATACTTTTGCCTTGATGACCCTGTCTCGCTTGGTCGGTGAGCAGATGAAGCAGGCGCAAAAAGGACAGATTATTAATATCGTCAGCATGGCTGGCTTGATTGCATCAAGCAAATCTTCTGTGTATTCGGCTAGTAAATTTGCGGCAATCGGTTTTTCAAATGCCCTTCGCTTAGAGTTGGCTTCTGCCAATGTTGTCGTCACAACCGTCAATCCAGGGCCGATTGCAACGGGCTTCTTTGATCAAGCAGACCCAGAGGGAGCCTATTTGGAATCTATCAAGGCCTTTTTACTACAACCTAAAGATGTTGCCCGTAAGATTGTTTCCGTTATGGGAACGAAAAAACGAGAGTTGAATCTGCCTTGGATTTTGGAAGTAGCCCATAAATGCTATACCTTGTGGCCTAGCTTAGCTGATTTTTTAGCACGAACCGTTTTTAATTATAAATAATCAATAGTATGGATGAATGGAAAACGGGCTAAAAGCTCGGAAAAAAGATAAATACTCCTAGAAGCTTACGCCTCTTCGTCGTATTTTCTATTTTTCATTCGCTTTTTTAACGCCCTCGTATCTTATGAAATTGAACTCGAGCTAAAACTCACTGACAAAAAGATAAATCTCATTGGTTGCAAGCTAACCTGCTTCGATTTCCTATTTTGTCTAGGAGTTTCTTAACGCTCTCGTATCTTATGAAAGGAGATGACATGACAAAATTATGGAGATTGATTTATAGCCGTACCTTTATTGTTCTTTTATTGCTTGCAGTGACAGTTGGAGCTGTTTTATGGACTGTGACCTCGGCGACAGCATTGGCTCCAGCCTTGTTATCTGTTTTACAGCTCTTTTCGATTATTGTAGCGATTTCGGTTATCAATCGGCCAATGAACGCTAGTTTTAAGCTGACCTGGATTATCTTTATTATCGGTATTCCCATTTTCGGTGCTCTGTTTTACTTTATTTTACAATCCAATATTGAAACCAAACGCTATCGCAAGACCTTTAAACGTCAGAGTTTGTTGCTCCGCCAGTATGGTCATACCTCCCATAAGGTTCTCAATGCCCTTGCTGAACAGGATAAGGACCAATTGAAATTAGCCCACTACATGAATCAATATGTCGGCTATGCCCTTCATGCTAATACCGATGCGACCTATTTTTCATCTGGAGAAGCCAAGTTTGAGGCTTTGTTAAGAGAATTGCGCAAGGCAGAAAAATACATCTTCATGGAGTATTTTATCGTTGATTTTGGCTATATGTGGGATTCGATCCTAGAGATTTTAAAGGAAAAAGCAGCTCAAGGTGTAGAAGTTCGTTTTTTGTATGACGGCACCAATTCCCTGACCTTACTACCCTATACCTATTACAAAACCTTGAGAACATATGGCATTAAAGCCAAGGTTTTTTCTCAGATTATCCCAGCCTTATCTACCGTGCAAAACAATCGAGACCACCGAAAAATTGCTGTCATAGACGGAAAGGTGGCCTTTACCGGTGGTGTCAATATTGCAGACGAGTACATCAACCGCAAAGAACGCTTCGGTCATTGGAAAGATGCGGCCATTATGGTCAAGGGAGAGGCAGTTGCCAATTTTACCCTCATGTTCTTGCAGATGTGGAATTTTAATGAAAAGACACAAAATAATGATTTGACCTACTTGAAAGACCATCATGATCAAGAAAAGGCAGTCGTTGACTCAGAAGGCTTTTTCTTGCCCTATGGAGAAAGTCCATTTGACGGAGATGAGGTGGCTAAACGTGTCTGCTTGGATATGATTCAGTCAGCCACCAAGTATATCTATATCATGACTCCCTATCTTGTCTTAGATGATGAAATGATGGATAATTTGACCTATGCAGCCAAACGTGGGGTAACTGTCCGCTTGCTCTTGCCACATATTTATGATAAGCAGTCGGCCTATCTGGCAGCTCGGACAGATTTTCCGACCTATTTGGAAGCAGGCATTGAGATTTATGAATACACACCTGGTTTTGTCCATTCCAAGGTGGTTCTTGTTGACGATAAAAAAGCAACGGTTGGTACGGTCAATATGGATTTCCGTAGTTTCTATCTCAATTTTGAATGTGGGCTTTACATCTATAAACACCGCCAAGTCTTAGCAGATATTCACAAGGATTTTGAAGAATCCTTTGCCAAGTCAGAGCGCATTACCCTCATCGATTTTGCACGAACCTATCCTTGGTATAAACGATTTGCAGGTGCTTTTATGAAGATTATCGCACCGCTACTATAACGAAAAAGTTCCTTGGTACTGTGGGACCAAGGATTTTTGTCTTTCGACTGACTAAAAGTGGCAGCAAATCGTGGATCTCTACCAACTATTTTATTGTAGAAATACATTTTTTCATAGACTAAAACCCTCAATTTTATGATAAAATAGGAAATAATTAGTTCGTATGCTTGGTCGATAAAGGAGAGGTGAAAATGAATATTTTTATACTGGAAGATGACGTTGTTCAACAATCTAGAATAGAAGAAGTCGTAGTGGATCTTGTGGCCCAACACCACTTATCGGTCAAGCGACTAGAGGTGTTTGGAAAGCCAGAACAATTGTTAGCAGCAGTAGCGGAAAAGGGGCGCCATCAGCTTTTCTTTTTAGATATTGAAATCAGAGAGGAAGAAAAAAGGGGGCTGGAAGTAGCGCGTGAGATTCGTCAGCTTGATCCCTATGCGTTGATTGTCTTTGTGACCACTCATTCTGAATGGATGCCCTTGGCTTTTCGCTATCAAGTGTCTGCTCTTGACTATATCGCAAAAGATCTCCCTTCTGCTGAATGGCTAGCTCGAATCGAGAAAGTGCTGCTATATGCTGATGAGCAAGTGACAAAGACAGTGGCGGAGGATGCCTTTTATTATCAGTCCAAGTACGCACAGATTCAAGTTCCGTTTCAGGACATCCTGTATTTAGAAACCTCCCCTCGCCCTCATCGTGTCATTTTGTATACGGAAAAGGATCGCACAGAGTTTACCGCTAGTTTGACAGAAATCTTGCAACAGGAATCAAGGCTTCTTGCCTGTCATCGTTCTTTTGTCGTCAATCCAGCTAATGTTGTCAAAATTGATAAGCATGAAAAAATTCTCTACTTCCGCAATGGTTCTAGTTGTTTGATTGCAAGAAGTAAGTTAGAGACGGTACTAGCTACTATTGAACAGTTACATGAAGGAAGTGGCCTATGATTGTTGGACTACAGGTAATGGTTCTCGTGACTCTTATGCTAATGGAGTTGCTCTTATTTTCTAAGATAAGTGGCCGAAAACTGCGCTGGTATGAGGTTCTTCTTGGTATGGCGATTAGAGTTCTCGTTGTGATTGGAACACTTTTCTTTGACTACCTTTTGAAGGACAACTGGGGAAACTATTATATAGCCATTTTCATTGATTTTTTTCTCTTATCTTATTTGTTCCTCAGACCTTTATCCAAAACCCTGCTGATTTTCTATAGCCTTCTGCCTTTGACCTTGCTCGATCTGTTTAGCGATTCCCTTGCCTTTGGCGTCTATGCGTTTGAAATAGAAGATGTTTTTGTAAAGTGGAACAATTTGGGAGTAGGAATAGGACGGGTGATTGCGATTATCTTCCTTCTTTTGTTTTTGCGTTACCTCCACTATGATTTCTCAAAGTTAAGGTGCATCTTTTTTAGCATCCGTGATAAGAAAATCCTGTATCTTGTCAACTGGCTCATGGCTTGTTATTTTGGAACAACTCAGCTTCTCTTGTATATGGAAACAGGGCAAGCGGCTGATGTCCTTGTCATTCGTCAGTTTATATTGATTTCGCACATCCTCATATTTATGAGTCTCGTTGCACAGCTGGACAAAAATATCCGAGAGACCTTAAAAGAAAAGCTAGATTTTCAAAAGGAATTGCAGCTTCAACATCTGGAACAGTATAGTCAACAGGTGGAGGAATTGTACCGTGAAGTCAGGGGCTTCCGCCATGACTATACTAATCTGCTCACAACGCTTCAAGTAGGGATAGAGGAAAATAATCTCACCTTAGTCAAGGAAATCTATGATACAGTGTTGAAAGATTCTAATAAGTACCTTCGACATTCTAAGTACGATATGGGACGCTTGGTGCAGATTGACAACAATGCGCTCAAGAGTTTGCTGGCTTCAAAAATAGCGCAAGCGACAGAATATCACGTTGCTGTTTCCATTGAGGTGCCAGAGGTCATCAGGCCACAAGGGATGGAGTTGGTGGACTTTATTACGATTGTTTCTATTTTATTCGATAATGCCTCTGAGGCTGCCCTAGAGGCAGAAGCGGCTACCATTCATCTCTCGTACTTTACGCTGTAGCAGAAGCAGGTCTTTATCATTGAAAATAGTACGCAGCAAGAATCTGTGGACATTTCTTCCTTGTATCAGTTTGAAGCTAGTTCAAAGGGGGAACATCGAGGGATAGGCCTCTATACGATTCTGAAAATCTTGGAACATTATCCAGGAGTATCGCTCCAGACAACAAGTCAACACCATACTTTTTGTCAGGTACTTGAGATACAGTTGGTAGATGAGTAAGAGATAGGAAAGGCTGGACAGAAAGCCCAGCCTTATTCTCTATCAGAATGGAAGGTGTGTAGCAATTCTTTCAAGAAAAACAGCTCCCTGTGCTCCAAGTCTCATATTTTTTTGGGGGGGAAATCCTTTCCTATGTTCCAAGTCTGGCATCTTTTTGTGAAAATCTCTTGCCTTGTTTTCTTGTCTACCTTTTTCACCTGCGAATACCTCTCTTTTATCATTTGACGGCGTTTGAATGTTTATCTTGGACAGTGGAAATGAAAAGAGGTCTAAATAGCAGCGAGAACCATTTAGGAATCTTCAATGGCTGTTTAGGAAATGAGAAAATAGGTTGTTCAAAAAGTGCTATACTCTATGTACCAAAATGAAGGAAGGTGTGTTTTATGGATACACATGTACTAGAAGAAGCCTATTCTTTGATCAATGAACTAGAGAAGATTTTTCAACGAACCTCTCACCAATCGAACTATGATACGATACGATTTCAAGAGAATATACAGGAGATCGTAACACTATTGAAGAATCGTAAGGTCGTGGATAATCAGCTCCTGATAGCCCTTGAAAAATTTTACCAACGAACCAGCTTGTTGATGGGTATTAGTTCTTTAGATGTGACAGAAGCCTTGAAACAGGCTTGGCGACGGTATGATCAATTTCATTACAGCCAGGTCAAGCCAGTTTTAAAAGTATACGGTCCGATAGGTATGCTATAACGGATTGGAAAATCCCATAAACTGATTTTTAGGGGAGGTTTCAGATGAAAAGAGAAAATCCTAAAATGGGAAATACAAAAGATAATAGTGTATCCATTGGCATTTGCATTGGTCTGTCTTTCGGTAGTCTACTCGGTATATTAGTAGGAAAATTACTAGGAAATATCGCCCAAGGTTTGGCATTTTCCTCTTGGTTAGGTACCATCGTCGGACTTTTAATTGGTGTAGTCTTACGTGCCAGAGCTAAGTAGTCTACATGATTTTTCCGGTCAAAGTTTTTTGCTAAGAAGGACAGTTATTGGTTTGTGAATATAGAAGGAGGTATGATAATGACAAAACAAGTGAAAATTCTAGCTGTTGTGGTTGTAACAATTGTTTTACAAGTCCTATTTGGCCTTGGCATGAAGGTGCCACTCAGACAAATCCTAGCTGTCCTAGCTTGCACTCTACTGTTGAATGGAGTGAATGCTTGGGCAGATATGCGCTCGGCTTCTTCAGAGGGTAAAGCAACGGAACAGTCGCTTACTGTGTGGCAATTCATGAAAAAAACGTGGTTCTTTCAAGTCATCATGATTGGGCTATTCATTTGGAACCTGCTGGATCAGGGCAGTCCCTTTGATACATTTTTAATTTAGCAGTCTTATTGTTGTTCTATGCGATTGGTTTTAGCAAAGTGACGAAGGGATAGAAAAGGAGAAGAAGTATGGAAAAACAACTACAAAAAGGAAATTGGCTTATTATCGTCCTTGATATTATTCTCTTTTTTGGATGGGTAGTCGGAAAGAGAGTAAGTCTTCCTTATTTTATCATCTGTGCAATGCTTGCCTTTGTAATGACTCTGGCCCTTACCATTCGTGCTTACCGTCTTTTGAAACAGAAGGGGATAGCTTATCGGTGGCCTTCATATCAAAAATGGATGATTGGGGTGACTTTCTTGGTAACGCTTGTCCTTTCGGTACTTGACGGTCAGAACCCGGCACAATTTTGCTCTACCTTTTTTATGTTTTTGACAGGTGTGGTCTTACAAGTCTATCCCAATCGAGAAGGTTATAAGCAGGCTATTTCACCTGAAATTCGTTAGTGATTGATTTCCTTGAAGGGAGAGTTAAATGATTTTTGAGAAGACGATGTCATTTTTTGCCGCTATCTTGGGCTATTTTGTCTTGGAGATAATTTGCTGGCAACTGAATCAAGGAGATTTTCACCAACATCAGCTGATCTATATTGTGGGCAATAGCCTAATTGTTTTGCTTCTCTTCTATGTGATTACTAAAGGGAAGATTGCGGGGTTAAGGCTTCCAAGCTGGTCGGACTTGGGACTGGTCGTTCTTGCCTTTATGGCTCTCTTCTTGTTTGATGTGGTGTATACGAATGTTATTTCCTTTCAGTCAGGAGCAGCTCGGGAAGTCCATGATACAATAGTACAGGGGATCAGCCTTTCCTTCTTCATCGATGTTTGCTTTTTTGGTCCAATCCGCGAGGAAATCTTGACGCGAGGTTTTTTGCAAAAAGGTGTCTGTAACAATAGTTGGTTGGGCTTGTTGCTAGCAGCTACCTATTTCTCCGTCCTACATGGACCTGAAAACATTGCTACCTTTCTGTATTACGGAGTAATGGGCATGACGCTTGGTTGGCTCCATAAGAAGTCTGATAATCTAGTGCTGCCGATTCTGCTACATATTGCTTGGAACAGTATGGTGATGTTCTTTGTATTGCGCCATTAGAGGTGGGGAGCTAAATTTCAAGTTCAAGTTAGCCAGTCTGTAAAAATTCTCTAGGAGATTTGTAACCCAATATCTTCTTTGGATAGTTGTTAATCCAGTTTTCAATAAATGCGACTTGTTGTTGCGTCGCATTTTT
>NZ_JBFRYH010000060.1:0-12236 GCF_040984445.1 Streptococcus handemini | reverse complement strand
AAAAATGCGACGCAACAACAAGTCGCATTTATTGAAAACTGGATTAACAACTATCCAAAGAAGATATTGGGTTACAAATCTCCTAGAGAATTTTTACAGACTGGCTAACTTGAACTTGAAATTTAGCAAAGCTCTCTCTGATAGAAACTGAAATACCACTGTAGACTCTTACCAACCGTAACAAAAACCACAGAAAAAGCTCAGATGGTTGTCCATCTAAGCTTCTTCTTTATATGTATTCCCTATATAAGATAATATAATAGTGATTACCTAAGCGAATTATTTTCTACGGCGTTTCGCTACTCCTGCGAATCCTAAGCCTGAAAGAACTGTTCCTACAACTGTAAGAAGTGAGCTTGCATCACCTGTCTTAGGTAATACTTTCTTGTCTTCTTCTTTCTTAGCTGCTGGAGCTGCTGCTTTTGTTACTGTAGTGCTTGCACTTGGAGCAACTGCTGATGAGCTTGATGTTGAAGTGCTCATACCTGGTTTAGTACTGTTACCTGGAGCTGGTGGAGTATTGGTACTAGTTGAAGTGCTCATACCTGGTTTAGTACTGTTACCTGGAGCTGGTGGAGTACTTGAAGGTCGAGTTTGTGGTCCAGTTGATGAAGTTTGTGGTGCTGCGCCACCTTTTGTAAGAACAAGGGTACGTTTTTCATCACGAACTTTAAGGGCTTTTACTTCACCTTTGTTGCTGACTGGCATTCCACCGAATTCTACAAAACCATAGCCTTCGTTACCTGGATCTACAATTTCAAATGCAACTGTTTCACCGTCGTTGGCTGGGATTGTGATGGTACCATCTTGACCTGTTGTCAAACGGTATTCTTTTCCTCCAACAGTTACCTTAACGACAACACCCGCAAGTGGTTTACTTTGGTCTGCATAGTCTACAACTGCTACGATGACTTTGGCATCGCCTTCTGGAAGTACATCATCTGGTTGTGCTTGACTCGGATCTAAATCTGTAAGCTTAACTGTTGGAAACTCAGCTGGGCCAGTAGAATAGTTTTTACCTGTTTTCTTCAACACAAGAGTACGTTCTTGCAAGCTAGCTGCGTTAGCTGTTAACATGCCTTGGTTGCTAACTGGGTTACCATTGTACATGACATACTCATAACCTTCTGGAAGTGTTGCAATACGGTATTGAACAGATGCTCCACCATTCGTTGTCAACTCAAGAGCACCTTGCTCATTTGTTGTATAAGTTGCAGGTTTACCACCTACCATGACATCAACTGATACGTTTGGTACTGGTTGACCAGCTTCATCGACAACTCTTACGCGTACTTGCGCTACTGAAGTAGCATCACCGGTTGATACAGATGGTTTATCTTTTTCTACCGGTTTTTCTTTTGGCTCATCTTGTTCTGCTGGTTGAACTGATTTAGTATTTATTTATTACTACCAATTTACGTTCTTCTCGGTGTACATCCGTTGCTTGTGCTGTACCTTGGACGCTTACTGACTGACCATTGTAAGTATCGAGCTCATATCCTGCTGGAAGTGTTGCAATACGATAATCTACCCAATCACCTGCATTAGCAGTAATGTCCACAAACCCATTCGCATCAACCGTGTAAGTTGTTGGTTTACCACCAATTCTAACCTCAACAGTAGCACCTGTAACAGGTGCTTCTTTTTGGTCGACAACTTTCACGCGAAGCTGAGCAACACTAGCAGCTTCTACATTTGAAGCAGGACTGACTACTTGCTGAGCTACGACAGCTGCACCAAGAAGAGAGACGCTAGCTAAACTAGCTAAAACAATTTTCTTTGTATTCATATTTTCCTCCGTTTTATTTTTGAAAATAGAAAGATAGTGTTGTGAGAATATTATCTTTCTGCGAAAAGAAATATAATACTCTTACAACGCTGTTATACATATCTACCATTGGAATGTCAAGGATTTTTTTACACTTTTCACACACAAAACGTAGATTTTAAAGTTCTAAAATGAAGTTTATCCGTATGAAAATACCTCAATGAGAGGCGATTCGATTTTTCTGCACCTCCTTCTACTTATTATTTTCGAAATTCTTTCGGAATTTTAACTTTAAAAACTGTACCTTTTGGCTGATTATCTTGAACCGTAATCGTGCCATGGAGGGTTTCGATGATTTGTTTAGCAAGGGATAAGCCGAGTCCGAAGCCTCCTTTTTGACGCGTTCGTGCCTTATCAACGCGATAAAATCTATCGAAAATCTTCTTTTTATTTTCGTTGCTGATTCCAAGACCGTTATCAGCAACCCGAAGATTTAAAAACTTATCTTTCAGACTGATCTGAATCCAAATATGACCATCGGCTTCTGAATACTTCATTGCATTATCCACTAAGATTGTCATCAGTTGTTTCAGCAATGTCTTATCTGTCCGAATGGTCTCCGTCACTTGGTTTGTGACATCTAGTGTTTTGCCGTTTTCTTCTGCCATAATCACATAATTTGCCAATACTTCGTCAAAAAATGCTGGCTGAACATCAATAATATCTGGTTTCAAGCCATCATCTCGCCGGGCAAGATTCAAAAGATTGGTTGTCAAGAGTCGCATGTTACGCACTTCTGCTAGACTGGACGCGATATTTTCACTGCTGTCCATAATTGTTGCTTCCGGATGTCTAAAGAGGCTTTCAAGGCGATTTTGCAGGACTGTAAGTGGTGTCCTCAATTCATGGCTCGCATTCTCCACAAACTCCTTCTGCTTTTGGAAACTAGCAAGAATAGGACGCATGCTAACATTTGATAAGTAGATACTTGCTACTATCGAAATCAACCAAAAACTAATCATTACAAGAATCACGGTTGATTCATAGGAAGCGATGGATGATTTAATCTGGCTTGTATTAAAAAGAATCGTTGCATATTTGATATCTAGCCCACCATAGGATGCCATAGCATCTTCTGACAATGGCACTGTGATACAGCGGTAGTATTCCTGGCCACCAAAAGGTGTTGTTACCGCACATTCTGTAATGGTGCCGATTGGTTTTTTATCTAAGGCTAAGGTTGATAAACCTGAGAAGAAATCAACCTGATTCAGCCGATTGCCTTTACTATCGTAGAGAATCACATGATAGTTTGAATTGAGACGAATTTTGGAAGCAGAATAAAATGACTTCTCATCCTCCGAATCTTTTTTTCCGCTATCTGTACCAGATTGGTTAGCAGTCACGCTTTTCTCCCAAACGATTTCTGCCTCAGGTGAAAGACCACGTGCCCGAGCAAATTTCATCATCATCTCGGGATTGCTCATAATTTCCTTGAAATTCTCATCAGCGCTTTGATACATGGTTGAACGCATGAGTTGGAAAATAATGACCGTCATCAAACCAAATATAAGCGTAAAAACAGCAAAATAACGGATAAAATAAGAAAAATTATCCGTATGGTAAAGTTTACGAAATTTAACGAGCATTTTTCAAGATATACCCGACACTTCTTAGAGTCTGTAATTTCTCCCCAAAGGCCGTCCCTTTCAATTTTTTTCTAATTTTAGAGACATATACTTCCACCACTGAAATGGTTGTATCGCTGTCAAATCCCCAAATACGATCAAAAATCTGTGTTTTCGGTAAAATCACATTTTGATTCTGCAAGAAATAGACCAGTAGGTCAAATTCTTTCCCGAGAAGCTCCACCTCTTCCCCGTTTACAGTTGTCGTATTGGTTGATAAATCCACCGACAGCTCATTAAACGTCAAAACATTTTCGTTGAATTTACCAGAACGCTTCAAGAGAGCCTGAATCCGCATCTTCAGCTCTTCTAAATAAAAGGGTTTTGTTAAATAATCATCAGCTCCGAGCTCAAAGCCATGTCCCTTATCGTCTAGACTTTCCTTAGCTGTCGTAATTAAGACAGGGGTTGTAATCCCCTTAGTCCGTAATTCTTTTAAGACCTGAAAACCATTCTTTTCTGGCAACATCAAATCGAGCAAGATAAGATCATAGACACCAGATTCTGCTTCGTACAAGCCTTCATCACCATCAAATACCTGCATCACGTCAGCAAAATCATCTAAAAAGTCAAATACTGAATTGGACAAGCTCACATCATCTTCTATTAATAAAATCTTAATCATTTTACCTTCTCCTATTTTCTCCAATATACCATGTAATCAGGTTATACCTTGCAAACTATTTCCTGTATTTTATCCCTTTAAACTTAAAAGTAGCTAAAAAATCTGGAAACAAGTCCAGATTTTCATTTACAATTCTGTAATATTACCTGTGCGTAGGTAAACGACCCATTCACAGATATTTTTTGCATAGTCACCAATACGCTCAAGGTAGGAAATGACTTGGAAGTAATCGCGCCCGGCAATCAAGGCATCCGGATTTTTCTTGATTTCTTCCGTCGCCAAGTCTTGGATACTATTGTAGTACTGATTGATAACTTCATCATGGGCTGCGAGTTCATAGGCCTGCTCTGTATCCCCACCGTTGAGGTATAATTCCAAGGAAGATTCCACTAATTTTCGAACTTCCCGTCCCATTCTCTTAATTTCAGCTTCCACAACCTGAATACGGACTTCCCCTTTCATCCGAATTGCTGCTTCTGCTATAGATACCGCATGGTCACCCATCCGCTCCAAGTCATTAGTGGCCTTCAAAACAGTGATAACCGTACGCAAGTCAGTTGAGACCGGTTGTTGCAACGCGATAATTTCAAGAGATTTTTTCTCTAGCTTAATTTCAAATGCATTGATTTTGGCATCTGATTCAATCACTTCTTTTGCCAATTCGCGGTCATGCGAGATGAAGGCTTGTACAGTATTATTGATTTGTCCAAGAACTTCATTTCCCATCGCATAGAATTGATTGTGCAATTTATCTAGTTCTTCTTCAAATTGTGTTCTTAACATAGTTGGTGTTCCTTTTTATTATCCAAATTTTCCTGTGATATAATCTTCAGTTTCCTTATGGCGAGGGTTCAAGAAGACTTCCTTGGTCTTATCGTATTCAATCAAATCGCCATCGAGGAAAAAGCCTGTTCTGTCTGAAATACGTGAAGCCTGCTGCATCGAACGTGTCACCAAGACCATGGTGTACTTGTCCTTCAAGCCATAAAGAGTATCTTCAATCTTTCCTGCTGAAATCGGATCAAGAGCTGATGTTGGCTCATCCAGCAAAATGATTTTAGGACTCGTTGCGAGAACCCGCGCTACACAGACTCGCTGCTGCTGTCCACCAGATAAACCAATCGCAGAATCATGTAAGCGATCCTTTACTTCATCCCAAATCGAAGCGCTCGTTAAGGATTTTTCAACTGCTTCATCTAGAACCTGCTTGTCTTTCACACCATTGATTCGCAAGCCATACACCACATTTTCATAAATAGTCATTGGGAAGGGATTAGGCTGTTGGAATACCATTCCAATCTCTTTTCGCAAGTCAACCGTATCCGTACGAGGACTGTAAATATTTCGGCCATTGTAATCAATCGCTCCTGTCAAGGTCACCTCTGGATTCAAATCTCCCATGCGGTTAATCGAACGCAAGAGGGTTGATTTTCCAGAACCAGAAGGTCCAATGAGAGCTGTGATTTCATTTGGATAGAAGTCAATAGAAACGTTGTTTAAGGCCTTTTTCTTATTGTAGTAAACAGACAAGTCTTTGACTTGTAAAATCGGTGCTGTCATCAAAGTTCCTTTCTATCCAAAGTGTCCTGACACGTAGTCATTTGTTGATTGTAATTTGGCATTTTGGAAGATGTTGGCTGTCTTATCATACTCAATCAAATCTCCCAAATAAAAGAAGGCTGTGTAATCACTGGCACGAGCTGCTTGTTGCATATTGTGGGTCACAATGATAATCGTATAGTTCTTTTTCAATTCGAACATGGTTTCTTCCAACTGCATGGTTGCAATCGGATCAAGGGCTGAAGCCGGCTCATCCATGAGGAGAATTTCTGGTTTAACAGAAATCGCTCGAGCGATACACAGGCGTTGTTGCTGCCCTCCTGATAAGGTAAGAGCAGACTTATGCAAATCATCTTTGACCTGATCCCAAAGAGCTGCTTGTTTGAGAGAAGTTTCAACAATCTCATCCAAGACTGTTTTATCTTTGATACCCGCACGTTCATGTGCAAAGGTGATATTGCGGTAAATGGATTTCGCAAAGGGATTCGGACGTTGGAAAACCATGCCAATGTGTTTGCGCATTTCATAGACATTGATTTCAGGACGGTTGACATCCACGCCCTCATAGAGAATTTCCCCTGTAACCTTGGCAATATCAATGGTATCATTCATACGGTTCAAACTTCGTAGATAGGTTGACTTACCAGATCCTGACGGTCCAATCAAGGCTGTAATTTTATTTTTTTCAAACTGCATATCAACACCCTTGATCGATTCCTTACTACCATAATAGACATGTAAACCCTTGGTTTCTAGGGCAATCTTCTCTTGAGGAAAGGTGATGATATGCTTTTCATTCCAATTATATTCTGCCATTGTTTCTCCTCTAATTTAGGCTGCAGATGTTAATTTCGCATGCAATTTCTTACCAATATAGCGTGCAGAAACATTGAAAATCAAGATGAAAATCAGAAGAATAGCTGCACTACCAGCTGAAACTTGAGTTGCATCCGGAATCGTTCCTTCACTATTCACCTTCCAGATATGAACTGCCAGCGTTTCTGACTGACGGAAAATCGAAATCGGACTGGTAACACTCAATGGATTCCAATTTGACCAATCAAGAGCTGGTGCTGATTGACCTGCGGTATAGATAAGAGCCGCCGCTTCCCCAAAAATACGACCAGAAGCAAGGACAATCCCTGTTACAATCCCTGGAAGAGCTTCTGGGATGACCACATGAAAGACTGTTTCCCAACGAGAAATTCCCAGAGCAAGACCTGCTTCCCGCTGCGTATGGTGAACATGGCGCAAACTATCTTCGACATTGCGTGTCATTTGTGGCAAGTTAAAGACTGTCAAGGCCAAGGCACCTGATAAGATAGAGAAGCCATATTGAAATTGAACAACGAAAATAAGATAGCCGAACAAACCAACAACCACAGACGGCAAAGAAGACAAAATCTCAATACAGGTACGGATAAAATTGGTCAAGCGACCCTTTTTCGCATATTCTGCCAGATAAATTCCTGCCCCCATGGAAAGTGGGACAGAAATCAACAGCGTAATCACTAATAAGAAGAAGGAATTATAGAGTTGAATACCAATCCCTCCTCCTGCTTGGTAGGAAGAAGATTTTCCCGTTAGGAAGGACCAACTCACATGAGGAAGACCTCGCAGCAAGATATACAAAATGAGGGAAGCTAAAATGGCAACGATAATAATCGCTATCGAGTACAAAATCCCTGTCGCTAATTTATCAACTTTTTTAGCGTGCATAGTTTCTCTTCCTCTCTCTTGTAATAAATTTCATAATCAAGTTAAAGACCAAACTCATCAATAATAAAACGAGAGCCAGTGACCAGAGAACATTATTTTGGACAGTACCCATAACCGTATTTCCGATTCCCATGGTAAGGACTGATGTCAAGGTTGCAGCTGGTGTTGTTAGAGAAGTTGGTACAACAGCTGAATTTCCTACAACCATTTGAATAGCAAGGGCTTCACCAAAGGCTCGAGCCATACCAAAGACCACCGCAGTGAAAATACCAGACTTGGCTGCATGCAAGGTCACACGCCAAATCGTTTGCCAACGAGTGGCTCCCATAGCAAGACTTGCCTCACGGTAATGACGTGGCACAGCTTTTAGGCTATCAACCGTCATAAAGGTTACAGTTGGTAAAATCATGACAAAGAGGACAAAAACCCCTGACAAAATCCCAAAACCTGTCCCACCGAAAATCGAGCGGACAAAAGGTACCACGACCTGTAGACCAATAAATCCATAGACAACAGACGGAATCCCAACCAAGAGTTCGATAACTGGTTGCAAAATCTTAGCACCGTATTTCGGCGATACTTCGGTCATAAATACGGCTGCTCCAATTGCAAAAGGTGTTGCAATAAGGGCAGATAAAATCGTCACAATAAAGGAACCTGCAATCATTGGAAAAGCACCGAAGGACTTAATCGCTGGCTTCCAAACTGTTCCAAACAAAAATTCAAAGATGTTGACACCATTCACAAAGAAGGTCGACAAGCCTCGTTGAGCAACAAAGAGTAAAATCATCGCTACGATGAATACAATCAAGGCTAGGCAAAGAAAAGTAATGCTCTTCCCAAATTTCTCCAAGCGAGAATTTTTAGAAGGGGACAGCAATTCTTTGGCAAGTTTTTCATTTTTCATGCTTACTTTTTCTCCTTCACTGTACCGTCTGCGCTCTTGGTCACTTTCATATCATTGACTGAAATATAGCCCATATCAACGACAATTCCCTTTTGAATTTTTTCAGACATCACATAGTCTAGAAATTCCTTTTCAAGACCCGTCGCTTCACCCTTGGTATACATGTGTTCATAGGACCAGATTGGCCAATCATTGGTCACAACATTGTCCATGGTTGGTTTAAAGCCATTTAGCTGAATCGTTTTTACTGAGTCATCGATATAGGAAAAAGCAAGATAGGAAATCGCTCCCGGAGTCTGGGAAACGATTGATTTGACCATTCCGTTTGAGTCTTGTTCCAAACTCTGTACTGGTTCTTCCCCTTTCATCACAACCGTATCAAAGGTTGCCCGCGAACCAGAACCGACTGCTCGGTTGATAATGGAAATCTCTAAATCTTTTCCACCCAAGTCTCTCCAGTTTTTAATGTCACCTGTAAAGATTTTTTTGAGTTGTTCAAGGCTAATATCCTTGACATTCACTTCCTTATTCACAATGACAGCAATACCTGCAACAGCTACTTGGTAATCGACCAACTGACTAGCATCAATCCCTGATTTTTCTTCAGCAAAGACATCACTATTTCCAATCTGAACAGCACCTGACTGAACTTGAGACAAGCCTGTACCCGATCCACCACCTTGGACATTTACTGTTTTGCCCTTATTTTCAATGCTAAATTCATCAGCTGCTGCTTCCACTAAGGGTTGAAGGGCAGTAGATCCAACTGCTGTAATGGATTCTCCACGGTCAATCCATGAAGCACAAGCAGACAAACTAAGGCTCGCTGAAAGGCATAAGGCGATAAGGCCCAGCTTACGCTTTTGTTTCATTTTTTCTTTTTCCTTTTCATTTTTAAGTGGATTTCTCTGCAATTTCATCTCATTTACACGAAACTTCCACAATTCCACTATATCATATAACATTCTAACTTGCAAAGTATTTCTAACCCATTTATTTTGATAAAAATCGGAGTCCTTTTGGAAAGGCATTTTTGAGTGTTCCTGAAACAACTTTTGCAAAACCTAGACCATTTCCAGCAACTGAAACTTGATACCAACCATTGGTCAATTCGGTTGAAACCGCAAGGGGCTGTCCAGCGACATATTGAACAAATTCCTCTTCTGAAATCTCGACTCGATACTTGACTTCGTCGCTTCTTAAGACCAATCCTAAGGCAAAACTTGGTTCAAATCGCTTTTTCTTAAAGGTTCCCAAGTGCAGACCATTTCTTACAATTTTCAACTTTGAAATATCTGGCAAACCATGTGGTAGAAGATAGAGTTCATCACCAAAGACCTGCAAGATTCCTTCTGCTTTAAAAAAGAGAGAGCTTTGCGCAAAATCCTGCCATAATTGCTTCTGTTCGCGAGTAAGGTTTGACTTGTTTCCTTTCAATTTCTTACGTGAAGTCTTCCCTCCACGGTATTGAAATTTAGCCACAAACTGACCTTCGCCCTTAAACAGATGAGGATACATTCGTGCTGTCTGTGTCAATCCAATTCCTTCTACCATCCCATTGATTTTGGGTATCTCTACTAAATCAAGGTCATAATGTTCCAATAGCCACTGGACAATCTCTTCGTTTTCCTCCGGCGACCAGGTACAGGTTGAATAAACCAGTTGACCATTGGGGGCTAGCATGTCCATCGCAGACACTAAAATCTCCTTTTGTAGCTCTGCACACTCACTTGGATAGTCGCTTGACCAATAGTCTATCGCTCCTGGATCCTTGCGAAACATCCCTTCACCCGAACAAGGTGCATCTAAGACTATCATATCAAAATAATCCGCAAAAACTCCAGCCAAGCGCTCAGCTGATTCATTGGTCACTAGGACATTGCGAGCTCCAAATCGCTCAATATTTTCCACTAAGATTTTCGAACGTTTTTTCGAGATTTCATTGCTGACAAGAAGGCCGGTATTCCCCAAATAGGATAAGAGGTGAGTCGACTTTCCTCCAGGTGCAGCTGCTAAATCCAAGACTTTCATGCCCTCATTAGGAGCGGCTACCTGTCCTACCACTTGGGCTGCTGGTTCCTGTGAATAGACCAAACCTGTGACATGTTCAACCGACCGACCTGATACCTTTCCATAGTAAGACCAGGGCATTTGATCAATCTTAGAATCAAATGACCGTTGTGCTTCCTTTAGTGGATTTGTCCGAAAGCCTGCTACTGCTTCTTCCTGAAAACTCTCAAAAAAGGCTGGTGCTTGTGCACCGAGCAGTTGTTTGTATTTTGCTATAAAATCGCTTGGTAATACCATCACCGTAAATACCTTTTTATTTCATTTATTTTTTCAGTTGGGGCAAAAACAATGTGCTCACGTCCGTAAAAAGCAGGCTTCTTGCCACTTGTTGTCATCATGGTATAGCCGAGCTTCTCCCCTAAAATACTTGCCGCAGCGTAATCCCAAGGATAGATATAGGAAGCCTGAGCCAGCAAACGCCCCGTCAAAACATGTGCAAAGCTAATTCCTGCACTACCGATTGAACGAGTCCCCAAAGTCTGATCTGCCATATCCGCTAAGCCTGCATAATTTTGGGCATAAAGAGCTGCATTGAGGCCAATCAACCCTTCTTTTAAAGACTTACTTTGAAATGGAGGCAAGAGTCTGTCATTTTCATAAACTGGAAATTGACCTCCACCATGATACAATTTATCTTCTATCACATCGTAAATCAGGCCAAATTGACCAAGACCATCTTCAAAATACGCAAGTAAAATAGCAAAGTCCGCCTTTTGAACGATGAAATTTGTTGTGCCATCAATGGGATCAATCACCCAGACATTCCCTTGACCTAAAGGCAGATGCTCTGGACTCTCTTCTCCTAGAACATAATCCTCTGGATAGCGCTCCATAATCTTAGCTGTTAGACTTTCCTGAACCGTCTTATCCAGTTGGGTGACCAAATCCGTAAAATGTCCCTTTTCTTCAATAATCAAGTCATCTTCTAAATGCTGTCTTAAAAATTCTCCCGCTTCTAACACAAGTCCTTTAGCAAACTGATACTTATCTTCCAAGAGAAATCACCCCTTTCCCTTGCTCCTTTGCCTGCTTAACTGCACGATAGGTGGAATAACCCGAAGCCGCTTCAAATTCACGGTCAATTCGGCGTTCTTCACCCTTGCTTTTTACAACTATTTTAAATTGATTGTAGGCTTCAAGAAGAGCTGTAACTGTTACACCACCCTCATAGGCCTTTTCCACCTGATTCAAAAAAGAAAGCACGGAGGATAACTCCTCTGTGCTCCACGAAAAATCAAGTGGATATGAATAATTCTTTTCCATATCTATCCTTGTCCTATCTCTGCTCTTAACGTTGCATTTTTTAACTCTTGCTTGCGATACTTCCGTGGTAGAAAGGCACGAATTTCATCTTCATTAAATCCGATTTGCATCCGTTTTTCATCTAAAATAATTGGACGTCTGAGTAAGCTCGGATAAGCCGCAATCAATTCAATTAATTCCGAAATGGATAGTTCCTCAACATCAATATTTAACTTTTGAAACACCTTTGATCGCGTTGAAATTAAATCATCTGTCCCGTTTTCTGTTAATGCTAAAATATTTTTCAACTCCTCTGCTGTCAAGGGGCTTGTCATAATATTATGTTCTGAGAAAGGCACCTGATGATTGGTTAACCATGCTCTAGCTTTTCGACAGCTTGTACAACTTGGCGACAAAAATAGTGTAATCATAAGCATACCTTTCTATATCATTCTCTCTCCTTATTATACACTAGATAAACGCGTTTTACAAGATAAAATTGAGATTTTACACGACAAACGCATGAAACGGTCTTCGGCTTTTTTCTACCTCAAACACTTTTTTGATTTAAAGTAATCGTTTTAAATACTGGTCAAAGGATAGACTAAGGACATATTTCTTACGACGCATGCTCATTTTCTTTCCAAAATCCAACCG
>NZ_JBFRYH010000059.1:0-12467 GCF_040984445.1 Streptococcus handemini | reverse complement strand
AATAAGCAAACAATTTCTAACTTTTCTTCTACTGATTTTGGACTTCTTTTGGACATGTGAAAACTCCCCTTATAGTGTCTAGTGAATTTTGGTTTTTTCACTGTCTACTATATGGGGAGTATATCAGTCCTTGTCAGTTTTCTTTTTAAACCATTCTTCTAATTTTGCATAGGGCGTTGTTAGGGCCTCCTTCCAGACCTGATAACGGGTATCAATTAAGAGACGGAAGAGCTTGTCTAGCATGTCTTTTTCTGCGTCAGTCAAGTTTTGTTGTTGCTCCATTAGGAGGCTGATTTTTTTCGGTGTGTCAATGGTAAAATCGTTGAGTCGCTCAATGCCTGCATCGATGAACATGCCAAAGAGGAGATCAAAGAAGCGCTTGAGTTCTTCGTCATTGAGACTAGCGGTCCATGTTTTTAAGGTTTCGTCAACCTGAATGCTATTTTCTGTCAGGGCAGGAGCGAGTTTAAAATCATGTCCTTCTACTTCCCAAGAAAAGCTGATATGCTGGAGTAGGCCAAATGCCTTGCTTTCGACAATTTCTGCATTGTCAGGTGTTTCAAGGAGCATGCCGACAATGGAATTTTGCGGGATAATAGGCTGAATGCGGTCTTTGATGGCTTGGTAGCCACTCGATGCGATGATAGAGGGATGGACACCAGGTGAATCATAGGCGATAATCTGGGCAATCCGCTTTTGGTCTGCTATCGCCATCTGGCTGCTGGCATAAATCGCCAGATTGCCACCCTTAGAATGGCCAGCCACGTAGACCGTGTAATTAGGAAGTTGCAGGATGGAATTGAGGTACTGGGTCGCAGATTGTTGGGCGGGGATTTCTGCCATGTAGGTCATGTGAAAATCCTCTTTCCAGCCGATAATGGTGTCATCTGTTCCTCTGAAAATTGTGACGAGTTTGTCTTGACCAACCTTGTAGGTAATGGCAGCAAACTGTTTTTCCTCTTCCTTATTGTAGTCATCAATATAGGCAAGGGGTTTAATGGCTTTGAAGCGTTTGGCATTTTTTAATAAGTGAAGCAACTTGACCCGATCAGGGGTAATGGTGACGGAGAGATTAGGGGTATCACCGTGATTTCTCTCTTCAAATTGTGCGATGACATGATCTAGTCGATTCAATTGCTGGATTGTAAAATCTGATGAGACCAATCCGTCAAAGGGGAGGTAGGAAATCTCTGTTAGGGCCAGAATATCGAGTCGATTGAGGGGTAAATCGTAAAAATCGTGATTGGCTACTTCTTCAATGTAATTCAGTAGATTTGGCATAGAATACTCCTGTAATCTGTTTAAACTATTATATCGTAACAAGCGGACAGTCGCAACTACTGCATAAACTGTTCTTTCTGACCTGAATAAGAGTAGTCAATCCCATCATTCGGTAAAAAAATTTGTATCTGTGTACAGAAAATGAGTGACGGAACTGACTAGGTGACAAAAATGTTAGAAAGAAATGATCGGTTTTCGTTTTTTTACTAGGAAAATAGCGTATAATGGATAATAGAATAGAAAGGAAGTGGGGAAATGAAGCAGAAGATTTTGATTGTGGAAGATGATGTGGTGATTCGTCAGCTGGTGGCCAAACATCTTCGGAATTGGAATTATGAAGTGGCTGAAAGCGAGGATTTTCAGCTGATTTTAGAGCAAGTTGAGGCATTCCAGCCGCATTTAATTTTAATGGACATTGGTCTGCCTTTTTTTAACGGCTATTATTGGTGTCAAGAAATTCGAAAAATCTCACGTGTACCGATTCTTTTTCTATCTTCACGCGATCAACCGATGGATATTGTGATGGCCATCAATCTAGGCGGCGATGATTATGTTATCAAGCCTTTTGATATGACGGTTCTTCTGGCGAAAATTCAAGGCCTGTTACGCAGAAGCTATGACTTTTTGGGAGAGCAGACGGTATTGATCTTTGAAGAGATTCGGTTGGATTTAAAAAGTATGCAAGTAAGCTATGCTGGTATGAGTGAAGATTTGACCAAAAACGAATTTCAAATCCTACGAATTTTATTCGAGCGGCCGCAGGCCATTGTCAGTCGGGAAGAACTGATGAAAGAATTATGGAATAGCGACTTGTTTGTCGATGATAATACTCTGACGGTGAATGTTGGACGTTTGCGCCGCAAATTAGCAGGTATGGGCTTGCAGGATGTCATCGTAACTAAAAAGGGAATTGGATATGGGTTGGTGCAGCACGATGACTAAAGGACAAGTAAGCTTTTTTGTCAAGCGCTGGCTGGCAACACGTTTCTTGTTTCTATTGGGCATGTTCTTCTTTATTGCTCTTATTGGTGGTTTTAGTCTACTCTTTCATGTGGAGAGCGCACTGGTTGGCTATGCCAGTCAGTTGCTTTTTTGTATTGCTGGTGGGGTGTTGCTCCTTGATATGGGGAGGGAGTGGCAGCAGTTTACCTTGGTAAGCAGACGAGAGGCCGTGACGAGAGGAACGGCGACGGAAGCAGTCTTACAAGCGCGCGTACAAGAGTTAGAACAAGAGTTACACCAACAACTGGATCAGGAGCGCAGGCGCCAGAGTGATTTTCAAGACTACTATACCTTGTGGGCCCACCAAATGAAAATCCCCATTGCAGCCAGTCAACTACTGGCGAGAGATTTGCCAGCTGGTCCTGATAGACAGGCCTTGGAGCAGGAATTGTTTAAGATTGAGCAATATACAGGGCAGGTCTTGCATTATTTGCGCTTGCAATCCTTTCATGAAGATTTGCTTGTCCAGCGTGAGTCACTTGACCTTCTAGTACGGCAAGTCATCAAGAAATATTCGATTTTCTTTATCCAACAAAAGACAGGACTACGCTTAGATAAGTTAGAGCTGACCCTTGCAACGGACAAGAAATGGTTTTGCCTCCTACTTGAGCAATTTATTTCCAATGCCATTAAGTATACGGTAGGCGGACAAATTTGGATTTACCTAGACGGTGATGATTTGGTCATCCAAGATACGGGAATCGGCATTGCTAAAAGTGATATGGAGCGGATTTTTGCTCGTGGCTTTTCAGGCTATAATGGTCGCATTTCACAACAATCCTCTGGGCTAGGCTTGTATTTAGCACAAGGAATTGCTGAGCAACTTGGACTGACATTCAGCTTGACATCGGAAATAGGACAAGGTACACAGGTACGAATCTGCCTCAAAGAAGAAAAATTGGTCCTTGATTGAGCAAACCTTACAAGAATGTAAGATAAATGAGAGCTAAAGCTAAGGTAGAGTAGGAAGAAATGGGCTATCATAAGACTAGAAAGAGTTGAACAAACTCATTTTGAATAGAACATTTATCTAATTGAATCGGCAAGACAGGATCGGCCGCCGATGTCTGAAACTTGCGATTCAAGGATCACAAGGAGGTTTATATGGTATTACTCGACGTTCAACATGTGCAGAAAATCTACCAAACGCGCTTTTTAGCCAATCAGGTAGAAGCCTTAAAAGACATTCACTTTACCGTTGAAAAGGGTGAATATGTGGCGATTATGGGGGAATCTGGTTCGGGAAAATCGACCTTACTCAATATTTTAGCCATGCTAGACAAGCCGACCCAAGGTAAGGTTTTCTTGAATGGAATGGATACCCAAACGATTAAAAACAAGGATGCTTCTGCCTTTCGCAGGGAGAAATTGGGCTTTGTCTTCCAAGACTTTAACCTACTAGATACTTTGTCTGTTAAAGACAATGTGCTACTCCCCTTAGTCTTGTCCCGTATTCCAATCAATGAGATGAATAAACGCCAGCTTGAGGTACTGAACAGCCTAGGCATTGCGACCTTAAAAGATAAGATGCCCTATGAGATTTCAGGTGGTCAGCAGCAACGGGTCGCAGTCGCACGTGCGATTATTACGCAACCAGAAATTCTACTAGCAGATGAGCCAACTGGGGCGCTTGATTCCAAGTCTTCTGCAACCTTGCTGGATATTTTTGACCAAATCAACGAAATGGGGCAAACTCTTCTGATGGTTACCCATTCTACAACAGCAGCCAGTCGGGCTAAACGTGTCCTCTTTATCAAGGATGGGAAACTCTATAATCAGATTTTTCGAGGGGATCGGACCTCACATGAGATGTTCCAGTTGATTTCAGATACGCTGACTCTCATGGCGAATCGAGGTGAGTAGGATGTGGAAGGTCATCTATACATTAGCAGGCACCAATTTGTTGAAGAACCGCAAATTGTACTATCCTTTTGCCTTAGTAACGGTATTATCGGCAACGATTGTCTATCTATTTATCTCACTTAGCCACAATCCACACTTGGCAGAAGTTTACGGAGCAAAATCGGTCACGCTGACTCTCCAATTGGGTCAGTATGTTGTCCTGTTTACGGTTGCCATGCTACTTCTTTACGCCAATGGTTTTGTCATGAAAAATCGCTCGAAAGAGCTAGGGGTCTATACGATTCTTGGCTTAGAAAAAGGTCATTTGCTCCTAATGACCTTACTTGAAACCATTTTCTTTTCAACTGTGACCGTTGGTCTTGGACTGGGACTGGGTGTCCTCTTGGACAAGCTGATTTATGCTGTCTTACTCAAGACCATGCATGTTAAGGTGGTGTTGGTTTCTGTTTTCCAATGGGGCAATGTGTTGACGGTCATCTTGTATTTTCTCCTGCTCTTTTTCGGCTTGGCTGTTCTAAATGCTGGGAAATTAAGTCTATCTTCCTCCCTTCAGCTAGTGAAAGGTCAGAAACGGGGAGAAGCAAAAGGACGGTTTTTGTTACTTCAAACCTTGCTTGGATTGGGAATTTTGGCCTATGCCTACTATCTATCTCTAAGTGTAGAGAGTCCGATTATAGCCTTGCCTGTTTTTTTCACAGCAGTTGTCCTCGTTATTCTTGCTACCTATATACTCTTTCGTGCGGGAATTATCAGCTTTTTGAAATGGTTGCAAAAACGAGAAAGCTATTACTATCAGCCAGCGAATTTTATCTCTGTCTCCAATCTTGTCTTTCGGATGCGGAAAAACGCGATCGGATTAGCGACTATTGCGATTTTGTCTACCATGTTTATTATTACAATGATCGGTGGAATCAATATCTACATTGGTGGAAATGATATGATTCAGCAGCTAGAGCCAAATGATTTCACCTACCATTATCAATTTGAAAAAAATGGGGAAGCTATAACGAATGCTACTGGTGATGAGGAAGCTGTACTGCAAAAATGGACCTCACAAAACCTAGAGCAAAATGGCATTCCAATCAGCAAGATGGTCACCTATACCTTCTTTGAGGGGATAATGGGAAAGATGGAGAAGAATCACATCAAGCTCCTTGATAAAAATATGACTGGGGTCAATTTTTCTGACATCAATGTCCTTTATGTCTTTGATGAATCTTCCTATAAAGGCATGACAGGTGAAAGTTTGGACTTGTCAAGCAATCAGGTTGCAGCTTATAGCAAGGATGTTGATCTCGATACGCAAGAGCCGTTAGTGATAGGAGAGCAGTCCTTTACGGTTAAAAAGCGCTTGCCTAAGAACTTTACAACCTACCAAACACCCAGTAATATTACCGAGATAATCCCAGGCCTCATTCTAGTTGTGCGTGATTTGGCAGATGTTTCCCTACTGACAAATAGAAAGACTTATATTGGAGTAGATACTAGCTTGACAGAAGAGGAGCAGATGCAGCGCTGGGAAAATTGGCAGGCGCTGAACCCAGATCAACATCCTTCCTCTCTTACTCATTTTGATATGGGATCAGGAAGTCGCGCAGCCGAACGAGCCAGTACCTTCGCTCTTACAGGTTCCCTCTTCTTTATTGGAATCTTCCTATCTTTGGTTTTCCTCATGGCAACCGTCTTGGTGATTTACTACAAGCAGATTTCAGAAGCTTATGAAGATAGAGAACGCTTTGTCATCATGCAAAAAGTAGGCTTGGACGAAGGACAGACCAAACAAACTATTCGCAAGCAGATGGCGACAGTTTTCTTTCTCCCTTTGGTGATTGCCTTTCTGCATTTAGCTTTTGCCTATAAGGTTCTGACTCTGATTTTGCTTCAGATTGGTATTTTTAATAGTAGCCTAGTCTTACAAGTTGCCCTATGGAGTTGTTTGGGGTACTTCACCCTCTATCTCCTTGTCTATCTCTTAACGGCTCGCTCTTACCAATCCATTATCCGTTCCAACTAAATCAGCCTTAAGACGGGTGCAAGAGATGGGAAAATCGGGTATACTTATAGTCAATCCTAAATATTTTTCATAATCTCCTTAGAACATCAGCCAGTGGCTGGTGTTTTTGTGTGCCTAAGACTTGTGGTATAATAGAGGAATAAAAACAGGTAGGCAGAAGAACTGTCTGCTACAGAAGAGAGGCAGAACATGACATTTGAAGAAATTTTACCGGGGCTAAAGGCCAAGAAGAAATATGTCCGTACAGGTTGGGGTGGGGCTGAAAACTATGTCCAACTCTTTGATACAATTGAGCAAAATGGTGTAGCGCTTGAAGTAACACCCTACTTTTTAATCAATGTGTCAGGTGAGGGCGAGGGCTTTTCTATGTGGAGTCCGACACCGTGTGATGTCTTAGCGACAGACTGGGTGGAAGTTTATGACTAAGAGAGTCCTTGTGACAGGAGTATCCTCAGGCATTGGACGGGCTCAGGCTCAGCTGTTTTTGAAAAATGGCTATAAAGTCTACGGTGTCGATAAGGGAGAGAATCCTCAGCTGATTGGAACTTTTCACTTTTTACAACTAGACCTACGGGGCAACTTAGCACTGCTTTTTGACTGGTTAGAAGAAGTGGACATTCTCTGCAATACCGCTGGAAAATTGGACGATTACAAATCCTTGTTAGACGCTAGTGAGGAAGAAATCGAGGATATATTAGCAGTCAATCTACTTGCGACCATGCGGATTACCCGCTTTTATCTGGCAAAGATGCTGGAAAAACAAGCAGGAATTATTATCAACATGTGCTCGATTGCCAGTTTTCTTGCTGGTGGCGGTGGCGTAGCTTATACGACCAGTAAGCATGCCCTTGCAGGCTTTACCAAGCAGCTGGCGCTTGATTATGCAGACAAGGGCATTCAGGTCTTTGGACTTGCGCCAGGCGCTGTTAAGACAGCCATGACGGCTAGTGACTTTGAAGAGGGAGGACTGGCGGACTGGGTTGCTGCTGAAACGCCGATCAAGCGCTGGTTGGAGCCAGAAGAAATCGCAGATGTGACCCTCTTTTTAGCAAGTGGAAAAGCAAGTGCCATGCAGGGGGAAATCCTCAAGATTGATGGCGGTTGGAGTTTGAAATAGCCTGCTAGAAAGGGAGAATGATGACAGCAGAAGAAATGTGGGCGGCTTATCGCCTTATAAATCCTCACATTGGAGACGAAATAGACGCTTGGCAGTTTGGTGCTGAGCCAGATGTACTGGCTGATCTGGTCCTACGAGGGGAGAAAACCGCAACGGCCTCAGCCTATGATGAATATCTTGTTTCAGGAGAAAGTTTGCCAAAAGTTGGGGAACGGAGTGTGATATTGGACAGCAGCGAACAGGCGGTGTGTATCATTGAAACAAAGAAAGTAACGATTGAGCCTTTTCATCAGGTTTCAGCTACCCATGCCTTTAAAGAAGGAGAAAGTAACAAGTCGCTCGATTATTGGCGTAGAGTTCATGAAGAGTTGTTTAGCAAATGGCTGACAGAGCTAGGTCTCGTATTTTCCATTGATTCCCGAGTAGTTTTGGAGGAATTTGAAGTCGCTTATCCGCTCAAGTAAACAGTGAATCTCTTTCCTACATGGAGAGATTTTTTCATGAGCTCTGGTCAGTTCATTTAGAGGGCTTAGCTTTGTTGCTTCTTAAAAATGTGCTATAATAAAGGGAATAGTGATAGATTGGATGTTACAAGATGACAAATTATGCAATTATTTTAGCGGCAGGTAAGGGTACTCGGATGAAGTCGGACCTCCCAAAGGTCTTGCACAAGGTGGCAGGGATTTCAATGGTAGAACACGTTTTTCGGAGCGTATCTGCCATTGCTCCTGAGAAAATGGTCACAGTAGTAGGACACAAGGCGGAGATGGTCGAAGCTGTCTTGGCAGAGCAGACAGAGTTTGTTACTCAAGCAGAACAACTTGGAACCGGTCATGCGGTGATGATGGCAGAACCTTTACTTCAAAACTGTACTGGACAGACTCTGGTTATTGCTGGCGATACTCCTTTGATTACTGGGGAGAGCTTGCGCCATCTGGTTGAATTCCATGTGAACCATAAAAATGTGGCGACCATTTTGACAGCCGAAACCGATAATCCATTTGGTTATGGTCGTATCGTGCGCAATCAGCACGGTGAAGTAACGAAGATTGTCGAAGAAAAAGATGCTTCTGATTTTGAAAAGCAAATCAAAGAAATCAATACAGGAACCTATGTCTTTGACAATGCACGCTTGTTTGAAGCGCTGAAAAATATCAATACCAATAATGCTCAAGGGGAATACTATATCACAGATGTGATTAGCATTTTCCGTGAAGCAGGTGAAAAGGTCGGCGCCTATGTTCTTCGTGATTTTGATGAAAGTCTTGGGGTCAATGACCGTGTGGCACTTGCTAAAGCCGAAGAAGTCATGCGAGAACGGATTAACAAGAAGCATATGGTCAACGGTGTTAGCTTTACAAATCCAGCAGCAACCTATATTGATATTGACGTAGCGATTGCGCCAGATGTGCAGATTGAGGCTAACGTAACCTTGAAAGGAAAAACGTCGATTGGTGCAGAAAGTCTTTTGACAAACGGTACTTATATCGTAGATTCAGAGATTGGACCGCGCGTGGTAGTGACCAATTCCATGATTGAGGAATCGCGTATCGCAGAAGGGGTGACAGTTGGACCGTATGCTCATATCCGTCCAGGGTCTAGCCTTGCAAAAGATGTTCATATTGGCAATTTTGTTGAGGTAAAAGGCTCTACAATCGGTGAAAATACCAAGGCTGGCCATTTGACCTATATCGGGAATGCTGAGGTGGGACGAGATGTCAATTTTGGGGCTGGAACGATTACCGTCAATTATGATGGACAGAAAAAATACACGACCAAGATTGGCAACCATGTCTTTGTTGGTTCAAATTCTACCTTGATTGCACCACTTGAAATTGGAGACAATGCGCTGACAGCTGCTGGGTCAACTATCACAAAGAATGTCCCTCAGGATGCAGTTGCCATTGGCCGTAATCGTCAAGAAAACAAGGATGAATACGCCAAACGCCTCCCTCATTACCCAAAGAATAACGAGGAATCATGATGAAATTCGAAGAAAAGACCATTAAGCGGACAGAGATTTTCAAAGGCCATATTTTCGATGTCGTTGTGGATGATGTAGCACTTCCTATGGGCGGCGAAGCCAAGCGGGAACTGATTTTTCATAAGGGAGCGGTCTGCGTATTAGCGGTCACACCTGAGGACAAGGTAATCTTGGTCAAACAGTACCGCAAGGCGATTGAGGCGACCAGTTATGAAATCCCCGCAGGAAAGCTGGAAGTTGGAGAAAATGCTGATCCTAAAGCTGCTGCACTAAGAGAATTAGAAGAAGAGACAGGCTATACTGGTGAGTTAGAGCTCTTGTATGATTTTTATTCTGCAATCGGTTTTTGCAACGAACGCTTGCGCCTTTATATTGCTAAGAATCTTGTTAAGGTTGAAAATCCCCGTCCTATGGACGATGACGAAGTGATTGAAGTCTATCATGTGAGCGTAGAGGAGGCGCTTGCTTTGATTGCTAGTGGGGATATTTGTGATGCCAAGACTATTATGGCGGTTCAGCAGTTACAATTGATGAGAAAGTAGGAATGAGCAATGAGGAAGCCCTTATTGACCGATGAAATACTAGAGAAAGCCAAACAGAAAAGACATCAACAGCAGCGTTTTGGCTATTATGCCCCTGATGAGGATATGGATGTGATGGATGAATTTGCATTCGAAGATGAATGGGAGGAGGAGTACACAGGCTACCGTGAAGGCTATACCCACCGCATTCCAGTCGAATCTTCAATTGTAAAAAGTCGTCGGATTGAAACCATTAAGCGCGAAGAATTTCGCGGAAAAGTGAATAAAATTCTGTTTTGGGTTGTTTTTTTGGTCATTCTCTTTCTCATTGCAGTCTTTTTTTGGTAAGGAGTTTAGATGAAATTTGGAATTATTGCAGCCATGCCTGAGGAGTTGAAGACCTTGGTAGAAGCGCTCGAGTGTGGGGATAAACAAATCACATTGGGACGGACCTACTATACTGGAAGAATAGGGAACCATGAAGTAGTCTTGGTTCAATCAGGGGTTGGAAAGGTCATGTCGGCTATGTCTGTCGCTATTCTCGCTCAGCAATTTCAGGTGGATGTGATTGTGAATACCGGTTCAGCTGGTGCCGTTGCAGATGGGATTCAGATTGGGGATGTGGTTCTTGCAGATCAGTTAGCTTACCACGATGTGGACCTGACAGCCTTTGGCTATGAGTATGGTCAAATGTCAGCTCAACCCTTATATTTTGAAGCAGATAAAGCCCTCCTTTCGCAGATGAAGGATATTCTTGCTCAACAAGCAATCACTGCTCATACTGGTCTGATTGCAACAGGAGACAGCTTTATTGCAGGTCAGGATAAGATTACAGCCATAAAGGCTCACTTCCCAACTGTTTTAGCAGTTGAAATGGAGGGAGCGGCAATTGCCCAAGCAGCCCATAGTATCAGACTACCTTTCCTTGTCATTCGCGCCATGAGTGACACCGCTCAAGGAGATGCCAACATTACCTTTGATGAATTTATCATCGAAGCAGGAAAACGCTCGGCAGAGGTTTTGATTACTTTATTAAGTTAAGTAGCAAAAGAAGCTGAGTAAAAAGTATTCAGCCATCGTTTAGAGTCGTTTAAGAAAAGCGAATAAGTGTCGTTTTCTGTCAATCAGAATCCACACTTAGCCGCTTTTTATCGTTATGCTTGGATGGTTGTTGCGATATCTTTATTTTTCACCTTCAATATCCTTTATAATGTCAATTGCTTCAATTTTAATGTCTGTTTTTGGCTTGTCTTTTTCGTCAGTTTCTGTCGCTGCGATTTTATCGACAACCTCCATACCCTCGATGACTTGACCAAAGACAGTATAGCCACCGTCGAGGCTCGGATTTCCGCCGTTTTTATAGGCTTCTTTGATTTTAGCAGGGTACTTGCTGGAATCAAGCTGGCCAGAAGCGTCCTTAGTATTTTGGTTAATAAAGAATTGGCTACCATTGGTATTTGGTCCCGCATTGGCCATAGAAAGTGCACCGCGGATATTGTAGAGAAAGGCAGACCGTTCGTTCATAAAGCCATTGCCCTTGTCAATACTCTCATCCTTGCCAGCCCAAATGGATTCGCCCCCTGTACCTGTTCCTTTTGGATCCCCACCTTGGATCATGAAGCCGTTGATAACCCGATGGAAGATAACGCCGTTGTAGTAGCCTTCTTTCGCGTGGGTGAGGAAATTTTCGACAGCAAGAGGTGCTTGCTCTGGAAAGAGTTTCAACTTGATGTCGCCTTGACTTGTCTTGATGAGGACAGCTGCTTCATCGTCTGCAATTTCAGTGGATAATTGCGGGAAGCTCGCATCGGGATTGTTAATGGCGTAGGCTAGATCTTTGGCATATTGGCTAGATGCTGTTGTGTCTGAGCTGGATGCAGGTGTTGAAGTGTTGGTTGATGAAGTTGAAGTTGTTGCGTTATTCGCACAAGCAGTGAGCACTAGGCTAGCAGCTAGGGCAAGTAATAGTCGTTTTTTCATAAGATTCCTTTCCTGTTTATGGATTACTCCTATTGTAGCATGAATTGCTTTCTTTTTCAAAAGTCGTCTAAAAGGGGTCTTTTTCTACCATTTGTCAAGTTTATCAAGGATTTAAGAAAAAATATTTTCAAGACAGTAGCTATTTTGAGAGTGCTGTCTTATTTTTGACACTTATTTAGTTAAAAAAGGGCATGTCAAAAGAACACCTTATGTTGGAAATTTTTCGATAAGGTGTTACAATACTAGGGCATAGACGACTTTACTGATTTTGGGTTGAAGTATAATCGTAGAGTTTGTTATGCGTTATGAGGTAATACATCGTCCTGATGAGGCGATGTATGGAGGCAATCGTATGTGGATTAGTTGAAGTCACCTGCGATTGTCTTTTTCGTTTCTCATAGAAATCAGCGATATGACAGGGATTAGTGTGACTAGCTGCAGCGATGTTGTGGATGCACTTGAATAGAATCTTTCTCGCGTAAGGATTTCCGCATTTGGTGATGTGTTCCTTGGCAAGGACGTTTCCAGATTCGTAGTGTCTGAGGTCAATTCCAATGAAAGCGTTGATTTGATTGGCAGACTGAAAACGGCGAATATCTCCGATTTCACCAATGATACTTGTTGCTGTGGTTTCCGCTATTCCAGGAATAGAGAGAAGGATCTCATATTCAGGTAATGGCTGAGCGAATGTGACCATTTCATCCA
>NZ_JBFRYH010000058.1:0-13463 GCF_040984445.1 Streptococcus handemini | reverse complement strand
CCTTACGATCCCCTGTACTTTCATATATAACGCCTTGAATTCTTCCATCTTTTCTGCCTCCTGCCTTCCTTCTGATGTTCTCTAGTCTAACAAAATACACCCAATGTTTAAAGGACTTTTTTGTCCTGTTTAGCCTAAAGTAAAAAATACGGCTCTATAATTTCTGTAGTGGGTAAAACCACCATGGAGATTATGGGGTCTTTTTGAGTGTAGAAAAAAAGTCCCATATGACCTATAAT
The DNA here is from genome assembly GCF_040984445.1 of Streptococcus handemini. Lineage (NCBI taxonomy): Bacteria > Bacillati > Bacillota > Bacilli > Lactobacillales > Streptococcaceae > Streptococcus > Streptococcus handemini. Next base: position 13,224 of record NZ_JBFRYH010000058.1, on the reverse strand, counting down.
GAAAAGCAACCAAACCATCATTTTAGAAAGTCTCATATGAAACAACTAAATCGTATCACAAATTTTCTCGGAATAAAAGACCAAAATATTGTTTTCGCTGAGGAATATGATAGGGGAACCCACCTAGAACCCCATGGTCACTTGGATTACACAGCTCCTAAATGCCCAGTATGTAAAAGTCATCAAACGAAATGCCTTTGGCTTTAGGAACTTTGACAACTTTAAAAAACGCATTTTGATTGCCTTAAACATCAAAAAAGAGAAAACGAATGTCGTTCTCTCTAGATGTTAGCTTTTCATCTACCCACTACAGTTGACAATGAGCCTTTTTGATTTTGAATGAGTATCAAGGGTCATTCGTCAGATGAGATAAGTCACAATCATTTTCAGAAATGGCATTAAGTGAAATGAGTTTGTTTCCAAGAGATTTGACAACTGTTAGATTCGCTACTGCTTCACTTTGGACAACTTGGACAACATAAAAAGAGAAGATGAATTTCGTCTCCTCTCATACTTATTTATAATACCGCTCTCTTCAGCTACATACCAGCTAAAAAGAACTCCAGTTGTGGATGTTCTGCCACATTCTGGAGTTCACTCCTATATTATTTAACCGAGTCGTTGTTTGGCATCAGCTGCTCGTTGGAGAGCTTGTCCAATATAGTTGATGCATAACATCATTACTAAGATAAAAACTGCCGCTGGTAGCCAAATCCATGTTTTGTTTTCCAAGATATCTGCATTTCGAGCATTTGAAATTAAGGTTCCTAAACTTGGTACCGTTGCAGGAAGACCGAATCCTAAGTACGTAAGGGACGTTTCAATCCCGATATTTCCTGCAAAGTTCAATGTGAGGTTAACAATAATCAAAGAACTAAGGTTTGGCAAAATCTCACGGAACATGATCATGAAGTCACTTGTTCCCAAGGTCTTTGATGCATTCACATAGTCTAAGCTTGCTTCGGATAGAGTCCTTGTCCTAAAGAGCCTTGCCTTATATGTCCAAGCAAATAAACTCATAATGAAGATAAAGTGATAAATTGTATAGTTTTTAACAACTGTAACAAATACAATAATCATCATCAAGCTTGGCAAAATTAAGATAAAGTCAACAATTCGCATTAAGAAGCCATCGAAGCGACCACCATAGTAACCAGCAACAATACCAAGAGAGACTCCAACAATACTTGTAATAATGGTAATAGAGAATCCAATCACAATCGAATTACGAGCCCCGATAATCAGTTGACCTAAAATGTCTTTACCACCTTCGTCTGTTCCTAAGATATGACCATCTATTCCCGGCTCTAGGTAACGTCCAAGCAGGTTTACTTTCATTACTTCTTCTTGATTCAGAAGAATCGCCCCGATAAATACTCCAATTAAGATAGTTACTAATAGGAATAGTGAAACCAAAGCTACTTTATCTTTTGCAAATTCTCTGGCAATAACACGTAATCCTCCTGGAGGAGTAGATGCCGCGTTTTTATCTAATTTTTTATCTTTACTCACGTTTCTCCTCCTCTATTTAATTCGAATTCGTGGGTCTACAATACTCATGATAATATCAGACAATAAGGTTCCTAGCAAGGTTCCAAAACCAAACATGAGCAAGAGGGCTAAAATTACACTGTAATCACGGCCTGAAAGTGATGAAATAAAGAGTTGTCCCATGCCAGGATAAGTGAAAATATTTTCAACAAAGATCGAACCACCAATTAGTCCTGTCAATTCATAGCCCAAGAAAGCCGCAATCGGCAAGATTGAATTACGGAAAATATGACGGTTATACACCACTTTTTCTGGTACACCTTTAGCACGAGCTGTACGAACATAGTCTTGATTTTTCGCATCAATGATACCCGTTCTGAGATACTGAATCGTACTCGTTGTTGATAGGATGGCTAATGTCAAGGCTGGCAAAATCATGTGATGCAAACGACTAAAGATAGCTGCTAAACCTGTCACACCAGAAGCTACTGTTCCACGTGTTGGGAACCAGCCAAGCGAAAATCCAAACAACCATAATAGAAGAATAGCAAAGATAAATGTTGGTGTTGAAAAAGTCAAGAAATTATAGACATTGATCACTTTATCTGCCACAGAATTTTGATAACGTCCTGCAATCATACCAAGCGGTAGGGCAATCACGTAGGTAAGCACCATTGTCAAAAGAGACAACCAGATGGTATTACTTAAACGTTGCCCTATAATGGTCATAACAGGCTGTTTGAAGAAGACACTCTGACCAAAGTCCCCATGTAAGATATTACCAACCCATCTGAAATATTGGATGTGAATTGGGTCATAATAACCATACTGGATACGCAACCTTTCGATTGCTGCTGGGTCAATACTTGGGTCAATTTGACCTGTAAATGGATCTCCTGGCATCAACTTAGCAAAAGCGAAAGCAATGACACTAAGAATGATGATTTGAGGCACCATGAGCAATAAGCGCCGTAATATTGTTTTCCACATGCTTAGTTTCCTCCTTCCGCAGCTGGCAAAGCAACGCGATGAGTCGCTGAGAAATCTTTCAAATCGAATACACGACCATTTTCATCATAGAAGATGCTTTGCTTTTCAAGATACTCTGCTTCTGATGCCAAGCGACGTTGCTTGTTTTTCTCACGATTGAGTGGGTCGATACTTGGAATAGCCGACAATAGGCGTTTTGTATAGATATGCTGTGGATTATTATAAATATCTTCTTTATTTCCAGTCTCTACAAAACGTCCACGGTACATGATGTAGAGTTCATCACACATGTGTTGAACAACTCCGAGGTCATGCGAAATAAACAAATAGCTCAACTTGTACTCGTCTTGAATGCGTTTCATGTAATTCAACACTTGCGCTTGCACAGATAAGTCCAAAGCAGATACCGGTTCATCTGCAATAATCAAACGAGGATTACTTGCTAAGGCACGTGCAACTCCAATCCGTTGACGTTGTCCACCTGAAAACTCATGCGGGTATTTTACCAAGGCTTCTTCTGTTAACCCAATCGTATCCAACAATTGAAGAACTCTCTTCTTTTCCTCATCTGGTGACACACGGTCAAAGTTACGAATAGGCTCGGCAATGATATCCAAAATCCGCTTTTTCGGATTAAAACTAGAGAGAGAATCTTGGAAGATCATTTGAACATCGCGATTAAAGTTTCCTTTTTTACGACGTGGTTTATTGGTCACATCTTGACCTTCATAAATAATTTGTCCAGCCGTTGAACGCTCCAATCCAATAATCGTTTTCCCGATTGTCGATTTCCCTGAGCCAGATTCTCCTACAAGTCCGTAGGTCTTCCCTTCTTCAAATTCAAGGTTGACACCATCCACTGCATAAACATGGTCTGTCACACGGTTAAAGAAGCCACTACGAATAGGGTAATGAACTTTTAAATCTTTTACTTCAATAAATCCCATTAGTTCGCTTCCTCCTCAAAATAGAATGTCTCATGGCAGGTACAACGAACAAAATGGTTTGGACCCACTTCATGCATTGTAGGATTTTCTTCATGAGCTTCTGAACTAATCCAAGGAATGCGCGGTGCAAACCGACAACCAGTGCGAAGCATTTTTGTCAATGGAGGCACTGTACCATCAATAACATGCAGGTCACCACCCTCATCACTCGATTGTGGATTTGACTTCAGCAATGAGCGTGTATAAGGATGTTTTGGATTAGTAAATAATTCTTCAACTGGCGCAACTTCTACGAATTGTCCGCCGTACATAACCGCCACACGGTCTGCTGTTTCTGCTACAACACCCAAATCGTGCGTAATCAAGATAATCCCAGAACCAGTTTCTGCTTGGATTTCATTTAATAAATCCAAAATTTGTGCTTGAATCGTCACATCTAGGGCAGTCGTTGGTTCATCTGCAATAATAATCGGCGGTTTACATGACAAGGCAATAGCAATCACAATCCGTTGGCGCATTCCGCCTGATAGTTCGTGTGGATATTGCTTAAATGTTCTTTTTGGATTTGGAATTCCTACTTGTTCCAACAGTTCTAAGACACGAGCTGTCCGCTGTTCTGCGTTCATATCCGTATGGTAGTACAAGGCTTCATCAATTTGGGCACCAATGGTCATCAAAGGGTTTAGGGAAGCCAATGGATCCTGAAAAATCATTCCAATATCATTTCCGCGAATCTTATTGTAATTCGCTTCACTCAGCCCAACCAATTCCTTATCTTGGTATTGAATTTGTCCATCAATTTTAGTATTTAATGGATTGTGAAGTCCCATAATAGTGGTTGCCAAGGTAGACTTTCCACAACCTGATTCTCCTACAATCGCTAAAATTTCATTTTTTTGTAGATTAATTGACACACCATCAACGGCATCATAAAATTCATCACCAATACGGAAACCGACGTGTAGGTCCTTAATCTCTAAAAGCGGTTTTGCATTTGTCACGCTTTTCCTCCTTCGTCATCAGCTAAGCTGCCTGTCAATAAAAATAGAATATTTATACCATTCTATCATAAATCACCCTCCTCTGCCAACTATTTCAGCAGAAGGTTAAGCGAAAATTCTTTCTAAATAGCGTAACCATCTCATCTTGTGTGATGATTTTTTACACCAACAATTGGAAAAAGCCAACTCAGTTGGCTTTTTCCAAATCTATCTGTAACCCATTTGTCACGAGAGATTTTTTGTACGCTGTCTTACTCAGCAATTCCTTTTTCTGCTGTCAATTCTACCTCAGTCCACTGCGCTTTAGACGCTGAACCATAATATGTATCTTGATATTTCACACGTTTGTTAACCGCAGTAATTGATTCTGACTCAAACAATGGAATTGCAAATGCTTCGTTGAAGGCATTTTCTTGCCACTTCTTGTAGTTTTCAAGGTTTTTCTTCTCATCGAATGATTCAGGAGAACCAAGCGCTTCAAGCAACTTAGTATTTTCTTCTGACACAAAACGAGACATATTAAACTTATTGGTTGGCCCCCACATATTTGGCATTGGGTCATATCCAGTACCCCATCCACCTAGATAGGCATCAATATTGGAATCATCTGCCTTAAGCATATCATAGAATGAATTCAATTCAATCGTACGACCTGTGTAAAGTTCAACATTCAAACCAATCTCTTTCCACCAAGCAATGTACTGTTGTACAAGTGCTTCGTTTGTCTCTGTTCGCTTACGTGCCCCAAGGCTAATCTTGAATGGTTTACCATCCTTACCTTCACGGATACCATCTCCGTCTACGTCTTTGTAACCAGCTTCATCAAGCAACTGTTTCGCCTTATCAGGATTGTAAGTATAACCCTTCATGTCCGAATCATGCAAATCGCCAAAGAACGATATGATAAGCGATGTTGCTGGGTGATACAAGCCGTTATAAAGTGTTTCACCTGCTGTCTTGGTGTCAAGAGCATATCCCATCGCTTGACGCAACTTCACATCATTCATCTTTGCATTCGGATCTACAACATTTTTCTTCGCCTCTTCATCGTACTTACCAAATTTAAATGAAAGATATTCATAAGACGAGTCAATTTGACCGAGAAGAGTTATATTTGATAAGTTTTTATAAGAATCCAATTGATCTGCTGGCATTTCAGCGATATCATAATGTCCCGCCTTCATCTCTGACACAATCGTATCAGGGGATACGATATCCATCTTCAAACCGTCAATCTTTATTTTTCCTTTGTAGTAATGTTCGTTTGCTACATAGGTGATTGATTCTCCGTTTACTACCTCTTTAATCTTAAATGGCCCCATGCCAACAAATTTAGTTGTCGCACGAGCATAGTCACTCTTTTCCCAATCAGCTACCGGAATGTCTTTGAAGATATGCTTCGGCATTACGTATGCAGGAACTGCTCCACCAGCGTATTGCATTGATGGTATCATCTCTTTGACGCTAAGTACAACTGTATAATCATCAATTTTTTCAATACCCGAAATCTTATCTGCTGTACCCGCCACAAATTCATCCATCCCGACAATGTTTGTAAATTTATTATCAAAACGAACACCCGTGTAGCCTTTATCTGCCATTTTCTCGATGGTGAAGATGTAATCATCAATTGTAAATGGTTGACCATCCGACCACTTATAATCTTTTCCTGTTAAGCTAATTTTTAATTTTTTACCTTCTGTATCAAAGTCGACTTTCGCAAGACCGGAGTCATTCAATTTGCGCTCTCCATCGTAGCCAAACATAGATGAATCTACCATGGTACCAAACACTGTATCAACATGCTGGTCAGTTAACTCATCAATCAACAATCCTGTTGATGCTGACGGAGATACAACTGCATAATTTAACTGTCCACCCTTAATAGCAGTACCATCATGGGTTACTTCTGTTGGGAAAGACAATTCAGCCTTTGGTGCACTTGAGCCACCACTTTTAGATGAATTCTTGGCACCACATGCTGCAAGAGTTGCAACGGATAGAAGTGTCACACCTGCAAGTGTGAGCATTTTAGTCGGCTTTTTCATAAAACACCTCTGTTTTGTTTAATTCTAAAGACTTTTTACGTCTATGAGAGATATTATACCATAAATTTTTCTTAAAAAAAGAATTTTGTCAGAAAATTTTGCAAAAGAAACAATTTTCATTATTTTCAGACTATTTTCACGTAAGATTTCATTCCATTCTTATTCGATTTCTATGTTATAATGGTATTAAGAACTATAGAGAGGTATACTGTACTGATGAAACGACTCTTTCTAAGCAGCCTATTATTGTTGATTAGTTTAACTCCCTCACTTTCCGTATCTGCCGTAGAACAATATAAAACTGAAGCTAAGCATTCGATAGCCATCGAAGCAACTACTGGAAAAGTGCTCTACGAGCAAGATGCGACCACTCCTACCAGCATTGCATCCATTACCAATCTTCTAACAGCTTATCTGGTCTATGAAGCCATAGACGAAGGAAAGATGGATATGGCTACTCCCGTGACGATTTCAGACTATGCATATAACCTGACCATCACTTCCCCTGTGACCAATCTTCCACTCGATGCACGTTCTTATACTGTAAAAGAACTACTGGAGGCCTCTCTTATCGCATCTGCTAACAGCGCTACCATTGCGCTTGCAGAGAAAGTGGCGGGAAGCGAGTCATCTTTTGTTGATAGGATGAAAGAAAAAATAGCTTCTTGGGGCATTTCTGATGCTACATTAGTGAACGCTACTGGTTTAACCAATGACCTACTAGGTAACAATCGCTATCCTGGCACAAAAGATGAGGCCGAAAACCTGCTATCTGCCCTTGACGTCGCTATTATAGCTCGTCGTCTGATTCTGGATTACCCACAAGTCCTTTCGATCACATCAAAATCATCCTTCAAGATGAATGACACCCTCTATTATGGGACAAACTGGATGCTAAAAGGCAATAGCTATGAACGAGAGGGGCTAGATGGATTGAAAACAGCCTCTGGTACTTCGATGGTCGCTACTAGCACGGAGAATGACATGCGGGTGATTACAGTTGTCTTACACACGACCGAAAGTGATGTTTATCCTGAAAAACGGTTTACAGAAACGGCCAATCTGCTCAATTACTCCTATCAATATTTTAAACCATTGACACTGGTGGAAGCTGGGGAAGCTTATCACGATAGTCATATCCCTATTTTCAATGGAAAACAAGCCTCCATTTCTGCCGTAGCCGCTGACGACTTTGTCGTTGTGAAGCGAGTTCGGAATAAAAATGAAATTATAGCCGAGACGGAAGGGCTCGACACGGTTTGGAATGCTCCTGTTGAAAAGAAAACTGTAGTGGGAACCTTAAACCTCAAGGACTCTGACCTCATCGGACATGGATATGTACAGCAGCAACCTAGCATTGAGTTACTGGCCGCAGATGATGTTGCGCCCGCATCTTGGCCAGTATCCTGGTGGAACTACTTTGTCCGCTATGTCAATGAAAAATTGTGATGATATAAAAAATGATCTGCAAATGAATTTGCAGATCATTTTTTATTATTTTACTTCTAGCAGACCAAGGCCACCATCTTCCCGTTTGTAAATAACATTTGTCGTACTATCTTTAGCATCAGTATAAATGAAGAAATCATGTCCTAACAATTCCAGTTGTAAGATAGCTTCTTCAAGATCCATCGGTTTCAAATCTACTTGTTTTGTACGGACAACTTTTACTTCTTCTTCCGCTTGCTCAACTAACTCATCGGTAAACAATTGACTAGTTGATACTTTTTGGCGGTTTTTCTTTTCAATCTTTGTTTTATTGCGGCGGATTTGACGTTCAATTTTATCCACGACTAAATCAATTGACCCATACATATCTTGAGAAATATCTTCCGCACGAAGTGTAATTGACCCCAAGGGAATTGTCACCTCAACTTTTGAGCGTTTATCGCGATAAACTTTTAGATTTACTTTTGCATTTAACTCTTGATCCGCATGGAAGTATTTTTCAATCTTTGCTACTTTTTCTTCGACATAGCTACGAAGTGCTTCTGTTACTTCAATGTTCTCTCCACGAACGCTAAATTTAATCATAGTAAATACCTCTTTCTAAGCTTTCGCTTTTGTTCATTACTATTATACCATATTTAGTTTCTTTTGCAAGCGTTTGCTAACGAGCCAATGAAAAACTTGTGACGGTTTTCGCACCATTTTTCATCAAGATTTGCCTTGCCAACTGAATGGTCGCGCCTGTTGTGTAAATATCATCTATGAGTATAATTTTTTCAGGAACGTCCATATGAGTTGCAATAGCAAAGGGTTGCTTTGAGGCTAACCGCTCCGTCCGATTCTTTTCGGACTGCTTTTTTGTCTCTTCTTTTTGAAGAAGGTCAACAAATGACAAGCCTGCAGCACTGAGTAAGCCTGTTACTTGGTTGAAGCCTCTTTCTGCCATTCTTTTTTCACTAATCGGGATAGGAACCAGGGTGTAATCGGTCTTATTTTTGAAATACTGATGTAGCTCTGCTGCAAAGACTGTGCGGAGTAGGTAATCTCCGATAAATTTATATTGGCTAATATATTCTGCCATTTGCGTATTATAACGATATAGGCTCTCATGAGCAACCTCCAATCCTTTACTAGCCCAGTACAAGCAATCCGAGCAGTTTGTTTCTTCCCCTTCTTTGAAGCAAGTTGGACAGTGGCGTGCCGATATGGGCGAAAATTTTTCCTGACACTCAGTACAGATCCCTTCTTCCTCCCTCTTTAAAAGAAGGAGATCCGAAAAAAGGATGCGCTTTTTAAGAACCTGCTGACAAAGTAGACATCTCGCCATATCCTGCCTCCTGATTCATCACTTTAATTTCTTGAATCGCTCTTTCAATCGCACGATTGCTTCCATCATGAAAGAACAGCAAATCTCCTGTTGGGCGCTCCATACTGCGCCCTACTCTTCCAGAAATCTGAATCAGCGAGGAAGAAGTGTAAAGAGCATGATTTGCCTGTACCACAAACACATCAACACAAGGAAAGGTCACCCCTCGTTCTAAAATCGTTGTCGTGACCAGAATCTCAATTTCCCGACGTCGAAATTGCTCGACGATTTCTAAGCGATTTTCTGTCTGACTGGATACAAAACCAATCCCTTGCTCCGGGAAATGCTCTGCCAACAACTGGGCAAAAGCTTGTCCCATACGAATTTCAGGCAGAAAAAGTAGGAGTGGATACCCTGTTTTTCGTTGCTCCGTTATTTTGCTAATTAACTTTGGAACAATCTTTTTCTTTTTCAAATTCACTTCAAACTTTGACAGCCACATCTTTTGTGGAACGACTAGTGGATTTCCATGAAACCGTCGTGGTAGACGTAGTCGGCAAAGGGCTCCTGACTGAACTTTCTTCTCCAATTCATCTGTTGAAGTAGCTGTCAAAAACATGGTTACTCCATCTACTTTGACGGAATTTTCGACTGCACGATACAGCATGGGATTGTCCACATAAGGAAAAGCATCCACTTCGTCAATCAAGATTAAATCAAAGGCCTGGTAAAATTTGAGCAACTGGTGTGTAGTCGCAATGACTAATGGTGTCCGAAAATACGGCTCTGAGGTACCGTGTAAGAGGCTAATCGGGCAGGCGAAATCCTCCTCCAACCTTTTATACAATTCAATGCAGACGTCAATCCGAGGACTAGCCAAACAAACAGCTCCACCTCCATCAATCACGTCAGCAACCACTTGGTAAATCATTTCAGTCTTTCCTGCTCCCGTCACTGCATGTACCAGAGTAGCCTTTCTTTCTTTGAAATTCTGTCGGAGCCCATCTGAAATTTCTTGCTGCCAAGTGGTTAATTTCCCAGCCCACTTAAGAGATTGCTGAGGAGGAAAGGGTTGCTGAGGGAAATAGTACAGCTCTTCATCTGTCCGTACACGTCCCAATAGCATGCATTCTCGGCAGTACAGAGCTCCATTTGGTAAGCAATGCTTTTCTTCAAATAGAGTTGAGCAACGAAAACAAGTATGATTGGGTGTTTGACTGGGTAGGTTTTTGGCTTGCAGTCGTTCTGTTTCAGTCAATTGATGGTGGGTAAACAATCTTCCATAGTAATTTGCCATATCTGTCATACTTATTTATTCGTAATTTTTATTCGAAAACTTGTCATCTTTAAAAAAACTTAGTACAATCATGTTATGAAAGAATATCGCACTATTACTACTGACGGTCTAGCAGAAGAAGAAATTAAAAAGTCGCGCTTTATTTGCCATTTGAAAAGAGTAAGGACAGAAGATGAGGCTCGTGACTTTATCAACCACATCAAAAAAGAACATTACCGCGCCACTCATAACTGCTCTGCTTTTATTCTAGGAGAACAGATGGAAATCAAACGCTCATCTGATGACGGCGAACCCTCTGGAACTGCTGGGGTTCCTATGTTGACCGTTTTGGAAAACAATCACTTGACCAATGTAGCAGCCGTTGTGACACGCTATTTTGGAGGTGTTAAGTTGGGGGCTGGCGGATTAATTCGCGCTTATGCCGGTGCTGTTGCACATGGTATAGCCGAAATTGGTATTGTCGCAGTCAAGGAGCAACAAGGAATCGGTATTACAATGAGCTATTCTCAATATCAAGAATTTGCTAATTGGCGGACCTCTCATGATTTAGAAGAACACGATACTGCATTTTTAGCAGACGTCCGTACCACGATTTTTGTCGACAAAGAAGATACTCAGAAAATCATCGACAACTTGACCGAGTTTTACCACGGAAAAGTTCAAGCCGAAATGGCAGAATTTCGTGTTGTAGAACTTCCAATTCATTGATAGCACCTATCATTGCGATAGGTGCAAATGCTGTTAAATCAATAGTTTGATACATATCTTGCAACTTTTTCCCGACCTTCTGGACAAGGTCTTTTCTTATTTACAAAAAACACCAGCACGAGGCTGATGTGGGAGATTACTGATGCTGAATAGCACGAATCAGATCGTAATTGTAGTAAGGAATATTTCTTCTTGCGGAGTTATCTTTATCTAATAAGCCTTTGCCAACAAGGAAATCTAAAGCTTTTTTTACTGTCGCAGAATGGTAACCCGTTAATTCTGAAAGTTGAGCGGCTGTTGCCACTGGAGAAGTAAAGGTGCTCAACCAAACATTTTTTTGAGTTTGTGTTTTACACACTGCCAAGCCATTTCTGGCATGCTCATCCGCATTATGAATTTTTTTCAAAATATTGTTAGCCATCTGCTCACTAGCGTTTAAAAACAAATTCAACCACATATTCCAATCAGGACTATCGCCCCTTGTTGCGTTTAAGGCGTTGTAGTAACGGATTCTTTCCTTTTCTAACTCCTCACTAACAAAGAATATGGGATAATGTAACAATCCCTCCTGAACAGACATTAAAGTAATCAGAATCCGCCCTAATCTACCGTTTCCGTCTAAAAACGGATGGATTGATTCAAATTGTGCGTGAGCAACCGCAATACGCAACAAAATATCACTATCAAAAGTAATGGCTTCTTGTTCTCCCTGTGTTTCTAAACTAGAATGAAATTCTCCATTTATAAAAAATTCTAAGTTTGTCATATATTCGCCGATTTCATTTGCTCCTATCGGAATATATGAGGCGTTCTCTATATTTTTATCAGGTCCTATAAAATTTTGAATTTTTCTAAACTCACCACCGTTTGACGTGGTGCCTCTAGCTTCATCAGACATCAAAAGTTTGTGCAACTCCTTAATAAGTCTTGTGGATATAACATCCCCTTCTTTAATAGATTTAAAACCAAAATCAATCGCTTTTTTGTAGTTAAAGACCTCTCTCTGTTGCCAATTCTTGGCGCCACTTTTAGCTGTTTCCATAATTTCATGAAAGGTTACTTGTGTACCCTCTATCCTAGTCGATTGCACAGACTCGTTATAAGATAACAAACTTAATATTGAAGCATTGACAATTGACGACTCAAGTACCGCATCTAATTTTCCTAAAATCTTATTAACCTTTGCTAAGCGTTTATACAAATTCAACGCTTGTTTATTATCGAGCATTACCGGCAGCTTGTTAACCCCTTGCAAAGCCATTTCAATGTCTCCTTAATATATTTTTTTCTATATACTATATTATAAACTTTTTTAATTCAAAAAACAACAAAAAATATAATAAAAACCCCCGCCCAGATTGAACGGCTCCCTGTCAAGTAGACAGTCAAATAATAAAAGATATTAAGCAACCTGATTCCTGAATTCCCAAGGAGTCAGGTTGTTTAATTTTGTTTGATAACGTTGTGTATTGTAAAACTGGATATGGCTTTCGACATCTGCGACTAGTTCCTCATACGTCTTGTATTTTTTGAGATGATAAGACTCTGTCTTGAAATGCCCAAAGAAACTTTCAATCGGTGCATTGTCGATACATTTCCCAACTCGTGACATCGATAGAGTGATGCCAGCCTGTGTTGTAAAATGACGATATTCTTTTGATGTGTACTGACTGCCACGATCGCTATGAATGAGCGGTATTGCTCCTGGATTGGCTGCTAGAGCTTTCTTAATGGTCTTCATGACCAAGGGATTATCATTGTTGTGACCAATCTCATAGGCGATAATAGAGCCGTCATAGAGGTCCTTGATAGCACTCAAATAAGTCTTGGCCCCGAGACCGTATTGTAAGTAGGTAACATCTGTGCACCATTTCTGATTCGGTGCCGTCGCGGTAAAATCACGATTAAGAAGATTTTCAGCGTAGAATCTGTCGCCAGCTTTTGTACAAGCATGTCTCACACGACGAATAGCTGAGCTGATGCCAAG
>NZ_JBFRYH010000057.1:0-14739 GCF_040984445.1 Streptococcus handemini | reverse complement strand
TTCCGTCAATGGCTATCAGGCGTTTCGAAAAACGAGTAAAATGTTTAGCTGATACCTCTGCCTCTTCAAGAAGAGCAGACCACATCTGTGTCACTTCTACTAGAACTTGAGGATCTAGAGTCGCAAAGACTCGTTGCAGCGTATCGTGAGACGGAATCCCATTTTCTAACCCCAACACGGTTCGCAAGGAAGACTCATAGGCAGTCCCAAACTCCTCAATTTCATCCCAATATTCTGCACCTGATAGACGCGCAAAGAAAATAAGCAAGACAATATCTGACAATGTGTGCTTAATTTTCCAGGATTCTCTATCATCACGGACACCTATCAAGAAATCCAGTATCTCATTCATAACAAAATCCTCCACTATCTCTAGTATAGCAAAGGATTCGAACTTAGTTTATGAAACTGTTATCTGAAAACTATCTTTTCTTCATGCGTTTGTCGTGGAGATTTTACCCCTATCTATCCTGTGATAGTGCATCTATTTTCGCTTCTAATCGGTGCAAGATGAGATTTTGTTCTTCTATTTTCAAGGTAAGCTCGTCAATTTTAGCATCTCGCTCGCTATCAACGAAGAAGCGGGTAATAATCGCTGTGACCATCCCAAAGGTCGAAATTCCAATCAACATGAGCAGAATTGCAATGGCTTTGGTAATAGCTGTCTGAGGCACAATATCCCCATAGCCAACGGTTGTGGCAGTCACGATAGACCACCAGAGTGCATTTAAAAAGGACTGCTTTTCAACAATTGATAAAACGAGACTTGCCACCATGACCGCAACAAAATTGAGGGCCAAGATTTTATATAAACCACTGGTATTCATCAATTTACGCAGAATGTCCCATAGCTTACTGGATACTGCAATCAGCCGCGTAAATTTGAGCACCCTAAATAATCTTGCAAAACGGGCAATGCGGCCGATTCTGAAAAAGGCTGCAATTTGAACAAATGGGAGTATAGCAATCAAATCAAGAATATTTTTGCGGACATACTCACCTTTATTTTCTGCATAATAGAGATTACTGCTGTAATCAAAAACAAAAATACCCCAAAGTAAGGTATCAAACACATGATACCATAGGCTTTGAGAAGAAACAAGGGCCAACATTTCACTGATAATCAGCAACACGTATAGTACTGCCATCACAATCATCGCAACTTCATAGCGAGAATCCCTAATGATTTTCTTAATCATGGTCCTTCCAAGTGAGCGCCGTTCGCTCGTCTTCCTTCATTTGTGTCATGAGGGCATCAATGCCATCAAATTTAATCATTTCACGAATTTTTTCTAACCAATAAATCGTGATTTTTTCACCATAAATGTAACGTTCAAAGCCAAAAATATGAGCTTCCAAGCGTAACTCTGTCCCATCAAAGGTCACATTCTTCCCAACACTAGCCATAGCACGATAGCGTTGCCCAGCAATGACAACATCTGCGACATACACACCGTCTGCCGGTAGGTGAACCGCATCAAGTGGTGCAAGATTCGCAGTTGGATAACCAATCGTCCGCCCTCTTGCATCGCCATGGACAACGATGCCCCGTGTTTCAAAAGGATAGCCCAATAATTGATTGGCTTCGACTACTCGTCCTTCTTGGACAGCCTTGCGAATCCGAGTAGACGATACTTTTTTGCCGTCTAATTGGACTTCTTCAACTACTTCGACTTCACCATCAAATAGTTCTTTTAATTCTGCAACTGTTGCCCTGGTATTGCCAAAATGATAATCAAAACCAACTACCACGACACTAGCCTGCAAACCCTTAATATAGTTTTCAATAAATGCTTCAGGTGTCGTTGCAGCAAAGGAACTGGTAAAATCTGTCAGATACAGTTGATCAACACCGTACTTTTCAAACAATTGAAAGCGACGCTCTGCGCTTGTCAAATGACGAAGCAAGTCAGGACTAAAGCGGGTAAAAGCCAGACGAGGTGACTCTGGAAATGTCAAAACAGTTACCGTCAAGCCACGTTGATTTGCTATTTCTCGCGCCCTATCTAACAAGGCCTTATGTCCTAAATGAATGCCGTCAAAATACCCCAATACCAATACGGTGTCTCCTTGGGGCTGAATGTCTTTATAATCGTTTATTGTTATCCGTTTCATCATTGTATTATTGTATCATAAAGCTCTACAAAAGACCTAGATAAAAACCTTTCTAGGCTTATAGGAATCTTCTCTTTTTTCTAACATGGCAACTAATTGCCCTTCAAAGAAAGCAGCAAGGACATCTTCTGACCTATCTAGTATCACAAAACGCCCATGTTTTACATCCGTTACTTCTTCTTCTCTCAGCAAAACTTTTGGCACATCACCAATTCCCTGCTCAATCGGTTGCAAAAATGTGAAGTCATTCATTTCCACTAGGTGAGCAATTTCTTCAATGGTCAGCGCATCTGCAATCACCATGCCAGCAGAACCTGTTCGCACGAGCTTGGACATGTGGCTAGCAAATCCCAAATGCGCTCCCAAATCCACCGACAAGGTTCGCACATAAGTTCCTTTACTACAACGCACACGAAAAGAAAAGCGTGCGCAAGCATTCTCAAAAACAAGAGAACTGGTTCGCTCAAACTGATAGATATCCACCTGACGCTCAGGCCGCTCCACTGTTTCCCCAGCTCGTGCATATTCGTAGAGCTTACGCCCATTGACCTTAACTGCCGAATACATGGGAGGAATTTGCGTGATTGTTCCAACAAACCCTTGCATCGCTTGGTCTATTTCTTCCTCCGTTACACTCCTTGGAATCGGAGTGCGCTCCACCACTTCACCAGATGCATCTTCTGTCATCGTTGAAAAACCAAGCGTGATTTCACCCTCGTAGATTTTTCCTTCTTCTTGCATGTATTCGATGAGGCGGGTCGCCTTTCCAACTGCAATGGGCAAGACCCCTGTCACATCTGGGTCAAGGGTCCCACCATGACCAATTTTTTTGGTCTGCAAGATTTTGCGGAGCTTAAACACCACATCATGCGAGGTCATCCCCGCTTCTTTTTTTACATTGATAATTCCTGAAAGCATAGAACTATTATAGCATAGAAATGGAAAATAGGAACTCTTTTAAGACGTTAGACTATATCCCCAGCCAATTCAGCCAAGCATTCCTCTACAAATTGTGCCATCAAGCTAGTAGGAACTAAGGCAACACCAGTCCGATAGGCGCTAAGAACAGTCTCCAACATCTGATAGTATCGTTGAGACAAGTGTCCCTGTACCCATTCTCCACCTTCTTTCTTGGATAAAATCATCTCTTCTCTCACATAGGCCAGTGTCCGACAGAGATTCAAAATAGTGGATACTGGGTCTTGTGCTACCATTGTTAGACTAGCTTCAATATCATACCAGACACTGCCTAAATAGTCTTTTCGAGTAGGAACCTGAAAAACTTTCGGAATCGCCTCCCCATATAAGACAATGCCCTTTTGACAAATGACCATGATATGCGCAGTCAAATCCATATCCACTCCCTGCATGTTTGCACAGTACAAGGAGATATTTTCTCCGGCTGCTTTTCGGTGTTGCATAGAATAATGCAATTGATAGGGCATAGGAAAACGTGGAGGTTTGAGGTCTTTTTTAGAGACAACACTCATCTCAAGCCCTTTTTTGGGACCAAATCGCTCTATTTCAAGTATGGAACAAATGAGTTTTTCTTTTTCTGCTTGCTGCAAGGATTCCTTGACGACCATTAAAACATCAATATCACTTTGTTCCCAAGAAAAACAGCCATAGGCAAGCGAGCCATGCACATATATGCCCACTAGATTAGAGCCTATTTGAGCAACCCATTCATGCTTGATACGATTCAATACTTGGATGATTCTGCTATCCATTTCCATCATCATTTCTCCTCAAGATGATAAGCAAACCCAACTGACTTTTTCTCAAAGCCATAATGTTCATAAAAACGATGAGTAGCCTGTCGTTCTTCCCCCAGACCACTATTTAAGGCTAGGGCTAGATACCCTGATTCTTGAGCGATATGCTTCACCTTATCGAGTAAGGCTGTCGCAATTCCTTGATTGCGATACTGACTATCGACAACCAAGGCTAATATCCTCAAGCTGACTGGGATAGCCGAGCTCTCTTAATAAATGCTGGCAAGCTAGAACATCTTTTCCCTGATAGCTACGAATCATCGCTCCTCCTTTAGGGCATCAAATTTGGCTTTCATGGTTGGGTTTTTGCGAGTTAGCTTTTTAACGGAAACGTCTTCTAATTTATTATTTGCCAGACGCAGTTGATTTTCACTGGTCGTGAGCGCCGCCTTGACTGCTTCCATCCGCTTAATAGCCTTATCAATCTCATCAATGGCTTTTTGGAAATTGGTACTAGCAGACTGGTAGTTTTTGGCAAAGGCATGTTTGAAAGTCTCCAAATCCTCTTCAAAATGGGTAATATCGATATTCTGCTCCCTGACAAGGGCCAACTCCTGCTTATACTTGAGGGCATTCATGGCAGCATTGCGCAAAATCCCAATCAGTTGAATGAAGAACTGGGGCCGGACAACATACATCTTTTCGTATTTGTGGCTGACATCGACAATCCCTGTATTGTAGTAGTCATTATCGGATTCTAGCATGGTGACCAATACCGCATATTCACAGTCTTTTTCCCGACGATCCTTGTCCAACTCCTTGAAAAAATCTTCGTTCTTATGCTTTTTCACCGTGTCATCTGCTTCGTTTTTCATTTCAAACATAATGGAGAGAATTTCTGCTCCATTCTCATCCGCTTCGCGGTAAATATAATCGCCTTTTGAACCACGGCTAGAGACCAGATTATCCTTTTCAAAGTAGGCATTGGGAAAGGCAAGATGACGGACCTTGTTAAACTCTGCTTCTGCATATAATTCCAAACTCTCACCGATTGCCTTAGTCGACTGCTGAGCCTTGAAGTTCTTGTAAAATTCCACCTGTTCATTAGCTGCTTTTAATTGCACTTCAAACTCCTGCTTGGTCGTAGCAAGGGCTAATTCCTGCTTTTGTTCCTGCAGGAGCAACTTGGTCTCAACCGCATCACGTTCTTTTTCCATAGAAGCGAGCGCCAGTTGCAATTCATGTTCCTTTTCTAAGCGGACTTTTTCAATCTGAGCTTCCAGGGCAAGAATTTCTTGCTCCTTTTGGGACAAGGCAGAGCGAATTTCCAGTTCTGTCTTACTTTCAGCCTGTTCTAACTTAGCAGCCAATTCAACGATTTCCTTATCCCGCTTTGCTAGTTGCATTTGTAAATCATTTTTTGCCTTTTCTGTCAGCAATTCGCTCTCACGCGCCAAGCGTTCATGCAATTCTTTTTCAAATTCTGCCCCACGGACTTGGGACAATAGCTGGCTGTACTCTGTTTCATTGACCTGAAAGGCTACCCCGCAGTGCGGGCATGTTAGTGTCTGCATACCTTCTCCTTGTTTCTTTTTCCTGATATATGTCTAGTATAGCAAAAAACACCAGAAAATTCTGATGTTTGTGACTATTGGTGTGATTCTGTCTCCACCTCGCTACTGTCTGCCTTCTCTTCCGTCTCAGTCGGTTGATTCTCAGCTGGTTGGTCCTCCTGTGTCGCTGTTGAAGTAATCTTCCTTTCTTCTGGAACATCTGTTGAATCTGATGTTTTATAGAATGGCTCGTACTCACCATTAACACTTTGGGCGATAATGATACAGTCTTGTTGATAGACAATTTTATCCCCTGAAGTTGGCACTCCTGCTGGAATAAAGCTAATAGCTGCGCCCCATTTATAAGGTACTCCGATTCCTGCTCCATAACGCCTATCTTCCACCGAACCACTAGACAGGGTTACGTCCGTTGACACTGATCCGTCATCTCCTTGAAGAGCTACAAAACCGGTTTTATTGAATACAAGTTTTACTCCACTATACGTTGACCAAGTCCCAGCAACACTTGAAAAATCTCCCTTTGCTAGGGCGGCAACGTTTATTCCAGAAACTTGGGTTTGTACTTCCTCTTTAGCTGCCCCATTTGAAGCTGCTGGGGTCGAAGTCTGATTCTGTTCTGCTGCTTTTTTAGACTCTTCCTTCCTGCTTACTTTTTCTTTGCTAGATGAGGGATTGGCTACGGCTACCTTCTTGCTACTTAGACTAGTTGAGGAGGCCGTAGCCACTGAGTTTTTCGCCCCCTTTGGTTGACAGAATGTCAATGTCAAAACTCCGACAGATACAAGTGCGACAGCCGCAACGCTTACTTTAACACGATTTAATTTTTTTCTTTTCACCATTTTACATCTCCTTATTTTATCTATTCGTATTATCGCATTTAAAAAATAATTTTTCAACAAAATTGTAATATTTTTGTAACAAAAGTAATATTTCTGACAAATCATATAATTCTTCCAAAATTCATTTTAACAATTTCCGTATTTTGTCCATTTTTCAGGTTTAATTATTTCCAATTTAAAGCCTTTCCCTATATAATAATAGGGGTTAAGAGATGTTATAGAAAGGTGGAGATAATGACCTTACCAATTTTTTTGGAGTTGGTGGAAATTAAGGCAAAAACAGCAAGTATCTTGCCCTTTTTGATTGGGATTTGTTTTAGCTACTATGTCTATGGAGAAGTACAGCCCCTCTATGTTGGCTGGTACTTTATCGCAATGCTCTTGTTCAACATGTTTGTCGATGTGTGGGATAATTACAACGACTATCGGCATGCCTTGGACCAAGACTATCAAATAAAGACCAATATTATTGGGCGGGAAAACCTATCCTTGCAGTCAGTAGAATGGCTCATGTTGGTTCTTTTTACTATCTCACTCCTCATTGGATTGATCTTAGCATGGTTTGTTGGTTGGCCCTTACTTATCATGGGAGGATTTTGCTACGCTGTTGGAATCTTTTATTCATCCGGTCCAAAACCCTTATCGAGTCTGCCCTTAGGAGAGGTATTCTCAGGCTTTACTATGGGATTTATGATTCCTCTCATCTGTGTCTACCTCAATACGGCTCCTAACTTTGATTGGAGCTTCACGACACTTACGCGGATTTTTCTGATTTCTCTTCCCAATACCCTCTGGATTGCCAATCTGATGTTGGCCAATAACCTCTGCGATAAGGAAGAAGATGAGCGAAATCAACGCTATACCTTGGTTCATTATATTGGAATCAAAGGAGGACTCTCTCTATTTGCGATTGCAAATGGAATGGCGCTACTCGCTATTGTCTGTCAAGTCTTTTTAGGAATTGCTCCGATAACGAGTTTACTCAGCTTGCTCTTGCTGCCCTTTATAGTGCAGCAAACCAAGCTCTTATGGAAAAAACAAGTTAAATCAGATACATTTCCATGTGCAATTAAGATTTTAGCCTTGGGATCGACTGTTCAAGTTCTCACCTATGCACTGGGAATCGGTTTACTTTAGAAGGAAGTGGAAATACTATGAAAGAAATTCTAGTATTAGGAGCGGGCTACGCTGGCTTGAAAGCTGTCCGTACCTTACAAAAAGAAGCTGGTGATGTTCATATCACCTTAGTCGATCGAAATCCCTATCACTATGAAGCGACTGAATTACATGAGGTTGCAGCTGGTTCTCAACCAAGTAGAAAGATTTCATTTCCAATTCAGGAGGTCCTAGATCCTCAACGAGTGACCTTTATTCAAGATCAGGTTTTGACCATTGATCGCGAAGCACAGACAGTTCAATTACAAACAAGCGGTCTACTCTCCTACGATTATCTAGTCATTGCACTCGGTTTTACCTCCGAAACATTTGGTATTAAGGGGGCTATGGAAAACGCCCTACAAATGGTAGATATTGAAACTGCAGAAGCTATTCATCAGCATATTCTACATCAAATGGCTGCCTATCGTGAAACAAAAGATGAAGGTCATCTTCGCCTCTTAATCTGTGGTGCTGGTTTTACAGGTATTGAGCTAGCAGGTGCATTTGTCGATGAACGCAAACGCTATGCAGACCTTGCTGGAGTTAGCCCAGATAAGATTGAAATTATCTGTGTAGAAGCAGCAACCAGTATTTTGCCGATGTTTGATGATGATTTGCGTGGCTATGCCTTGCAGTTGCTTGATCACTTAGGGATTCGCCTCATGACAGGCTGCATGATCAAAGAAATTGTCGAAGGACAAGTCCTCTATGCAAGAGCCGAAACGGGAGAAGAGCTACAAGCTATCGCTGCTTCAACTATCATCTGGACAACAGGTGTCAGTGGCAGTCCTGTCATGGCAGCATCTGGCTTTAATCAACGCCGTGGTCGTGTTGTCGTAACAAGCGATTTGCGTGACCCTGACCATGACAATGTCTATATCGTTGGAGATGTATCCGCCTTTATGGATCCAAAAACCAATCGCCCTTACCCAACAACTGCTCAGATTGCAACCCAAATGGGGAAACATGTTGCTAAAAATCTACAACATCAATTAAAGGGCGAAGCGCTTGAAGATTTTATCTATCAATCACAAGGAACAGTTGCCTCTATCGGAAATACCCACGCACTCGGACTTGCTTTTGATAAAAAAGTCAAGGGCTACCCCGCTTCTGTTATTAAAAAAGCTATCATGAACAAATCACTTCTGGATATGGGAGGATTGAAAGAACTGTTAGCGCATGGTCGCTTTGACCTCTATCATTAAGCAATAAACGAATCGCATACAAATAAAAATTTTAGGAATGAGCTGTTTTTCAGCTCCTCAATTGGAGGTTATTATGACGATAGAAACATTGGCTCGTCTGCAATTTGCGATGACCACTATCTTTCACTTCTTCTTCGTACCATTTACCATTGGTACAGCCTTTGTGGTGGCTATCATGGAAACCTGCTATGTGGTGACCAACAAGGAAGAATACAAAAAATTAACGAAATTCTGGGGCAACATCATGCTGCTCAGTTTCGCAGTCGGTGTGGTAACAGGAATTATCCAAGAATTCCAATTCGGAATGAACTGGTCTGACTATTCCCGCTTTGTTGGTGATATCTTTGGAGCACCTCTTGCGGTTGAAGCCCTTTTTGCCTTTTTCATGGAATCCACCTTCCTAGGTCTCTGGATGTTCACTTGGGACAACAAAAAAATCAGCAAAAAACTACATGCCGCCTTCATCTGGTTAGTCGTATTTGGCTCCTTGATGTCTGCTATGTGGATTTTGATTGCTAACAGCTTCATGCAACACCCCGTTGGCTATGAAATTGTCAATGGTCGTGCTCAGATGACAGATTTTGGTGCCTTGATTACCAACCCTCAATTTATCTACGAATATAGCCATGTCATTACTGGCGCTATTACCATGGGTGGTATCTTGGTGGCTGGAATGTCTGCCTTCCGACTCTTGAAAAAAGAAAGTCTAACTGAAACTACACAAGCACTCTATAAAAAATCAATCCGTATCGGCTTAATCGTCTCTCTCATCGGATCTATCTCTGTTCTTGGCGCAGGTGATGCGCAGATGCAAGCTCTGATTGAAGATCAACCGATGAAATTTGCAGCTATGGAAGGGGACTATGAGGACTCTGGCGACCCTGCTGCCTGGACCGTTCTTGCTTGGGCAGATGAAGCTAAACACAAACAAGTCTTTGGTGTCAAAATTCCTTATATGCTCAGCATCTTGTCTTACCATAAGATGTCTGGTGCCGTCAAAGGAATGGATACTGCCAATGAAGAATTAATTGCCCAATATGGCGACCGTAACTACTTCCCAATGGTCAACCTACTCTTTTACGGCTTCCGTATCATGGCTGGATTTGGAACCTTGATGCTCCTTGTCTCAGCATTAGGACTCTTTTGGACTCGCAAGAAAAATCCAATCCTCTATGAAAAGAAATGGATGCTCTGGCTGGTTGCTCTCACAACCTTTGCCCCATTTTTAGCCAATACCTTCGGTTGGGTTATCGCTGAGCAAGGTCGTTACCCTTGGACAGTTTACGGTCTCTTTACCATTGAGCAAAGCGTGTCACCAAATGTATCTGTTGCTTCTTTGACCGTATCCAATATTGTTTACTTTATCTTATTCACTGGTCTTGCGACAACCATGATCAAATTGGTCATTCGAGAATTACAGAATGGGCCTGAACATAATGGATGGCACATCGGTGGCTATTCTTCCGTTGATACATTTAATAAGGAGGCATTCTAATCATGAGCAATTTACAATTGTTATGGTTCTTTCTCATTGGCTTACTCTTTTCTGGCTTCTTCTTCCTCGAAGGGTTTGACTTCGGAGTGGGTATGGCTGTTCAATCACTTGCTAAAAATGAGTTGGAAAAAGATCAGATTGTGGAAACCATTGGCCCTGTTTGGGACGGAAATGAGGTTTGGTTACTCACTGCAGGTGGAGCAATGTTTGCATCTTTCCCTTACTGGTATGCTTCTTTATTCAGTGGCTACTATCTCATCTTGTTGGTCATTTTAGTTGGCTTGATTATCCGTGGTGTCTCTTTTGAATTTCGCCACAAAGTTCCTGCTACGCAAAAACAACGTTGGAACTGGACCTTGTCGATTGGCTCTTTCATCGTTCCTTTCTTCTTTGGGGTGATGTTTATCAGCCTCATTCAAGGCATGCCCCTCGATGAAAACGGCAATATGTCTGCCCATTTTGGTGACTACTTCAACCTCTTTTCACTTGTTGGTGGAGTCGCTATGGTACTCTTGACCTACCTTCATGGTTTAAACTACATCAGCCTTAAAACAGAAGGTGATGTCCGTACTCGTGCTCGTGACTATGCCAAAAAACTCTACTTGGTACTCTATCTTGGTTTAGTAGCCTTTGCGACCCTGCTCTTTTTTAAGACAGACTTCTTTGCGCTACACCTTGTACCAACCTTGGTCTTAGTGGTTGCCATTGTCCTTCTTACCCTAGTGGCTCATGTATCTGTTCTAAAAGAGGCTGAAATGACTGCTTTTCTTGCTAGTGGACTTTCCTTGGTGACCGTTGTTGTTCTATTATTCCAAGGGCTCTTCCCTCGTGTTATGATTAGCTCAATCAGTTCAAAATACGATTTGCTGATTGAATCTGCTTCGTCATCCCCTTACACACTTAGCATTATGTCAATGGTAGCCTTAACCTTAGTACCTTTTGTCTTAGCCTATACTGCTTGGACTTACTATATCTTTAGAAAACGGATTAAGTTACCAGTCGTTGGAACGGGGGAACACCATGCTGGATAAAGCTGTGATGCGCTTGTCCGGTATTCATAAACTATTAGGATTGCTTGCAGGATTGGACATCCTTCAGGCAATCTTTATTATCGGACAAGCAACAGGTCTGAGTCAGGCCATTACAGGTGTCTGGGAGGGACAAGCTCTACAAAATCAACATTGGCCTATCCTATGTTTTTTTCTCTCCTATCTAGGGCGACATGGCATCAACTACCTCAAGGATGAACGATTGGATGCTTTTTCTAGCCAGCAAGCGCGTCTTCTACGAGAAAAACTCCTGCAAAAACTCTTTGAATTAGGTCCACATATCGTTCAAAAAGAGGGTTCAGGGAATGTCATCACCATGACCTTAGACGGCATTTCTTTGGTCGAAAATTACCTGCACCTGATTCTCAATAAGATGATGAATATGAGCATCATTCCTTGGATTATTCTAGCCTATATCTGTTATTTAGATTGGAAATCTGGTCTGGTTCTCCTCATTGTCTTTCCCATTATTATCCTGTTTATGATTATCTTGGGATATGCGGCACAAGCAAGAGCGAATCGTCAGTACCAACAATACCAACTCTTGTCCAACCACTTCTTGGATACACTGCGAGGAATTGATACTTTGAAATTCTTCGGTCGTAGCAAGCCCTATGCCAAGAATATCTACCAAACCAGCGAAAATTTCCGCAAAGCAACCATGAGTGCCTTACGAATTGGTATTTTATCCACCTTTGCTCTTGATTTCTTTACCACCTTATCCATTGCGGTAGTCGCAGTTCTTCTGGGACTTCGATTGATCAACGGTCAAATGCTGCTTTTTCCAGCACTAACCATTCTCATTTTGGCTCCAGAATATTTCTTACCTGTACGTGATTTTTCAAGTGACTACCATGCTACCTTGGACGGAAAAAATGCTATGCAAAGTATTCAAGAAATCTTGAATACCACAAGTATTCGTAAAGAACAAATCAGTATTGCACCATGGACGAGAGAAAGCCACTTGGCATTAAATCAGATTTCCATGGCCTACGAGGATAAAAAACTCTTTGAAGGAACATCACTTGCTCTGACAGGGTATCAAAAAATCGGTATTATCGGCATGAGTGGTTCTGGGAAGTCTAGCCTCATCAATCTCTTGAGTGGATTCTTAGCACCTGCCGAGGGTCATATTTGGATAGACCAGCAGCAAATCGAAAATCTTGATCAGGAAGATTGGCGCAAACAACTCCTTTACATCCCACAAAATCCCTATGTCTTTGAAATGAGCCTTCGTGACAACATCACCTTCTATACACCCTCAGCAAGCGATGAGGAGGTGCGAGAAGCAATTTCGGTCGTCGGACTGGATGAACTGATAGCTAGCCTACCAGAAGGTCTTGACACTCGTATCGGAAATGGTGCCAGGCCTCTAAGTGGCGGTCAAGCACAGCGGATTGCCCTTGCTCGTGCCTTTCTTGATAAAGAGCGCCGCATTCTCCTACTCGATGAGCCAACCGCCCATCTTGACATTGAAACGGAGTTAGAGCTCAAGGAAAAAATGTTACCTTTAATGGAGAACCGCTTGGTCTTACTCGCTACTCACCGCCTTCACTGGCTCCACCAAATGGACACTATTTGGGTAGTGGATCAAGGCCAAATCGTGGAAATGGGAAACTACGAAGAACTCCTAGCTCAAAAAGGCAAACTCTATCACCTAAAAACTGCAATGGGAGGAAGTCATGACTAATATTCCTTTATTTCGTGTCATGAAAGATGACCACTGGGTCAAACCATTTTTCAAACAATACAAACTAGCCTTAGTGGCTGCCTTGTTTCTTGGTTTTCTGACCTTCTTTAGTGCAGGCGCTCTGATGTTCATCTCTGGCTTTCTGATTAGTAAATCTGCCTCTCTACCAACCAATATCCTCCTCGTTTACATTCCGATTGTTCTGACTAGAACCTTTGGGATTGCTAGACCAGTCTTTCGCTATTTAGAACGTTTGACGAGTCACAACTGGGTTCTCAAAATGACCTCAAAACTCCGGCTCAAGCTCTATCAGATTTTGGAACAAGATGCAATTTTCATCAAGCGTGATTTTCGTTTAGGAGATGTTATTGGACTCTTAGCAGAAGACATCAATCACCTACAAAATCTTTACTTACGAACCATTTTCCCAATAGTCATCACTTTTATTCTCTACGTATTTATCGTGATTGGGCTTGGCTTCTTTTCTTGGTGGTTTGCACTCTTCATGCTACTTTACCTAGCTATTCTAATTTTTCTCTTTCCTCTAGTATCTGTTCTCGTCAATGGAGCAAGGCAGAGACAAGAAAAAGCCTTGAAAAATGGCCTGTATACAGAATTAACTGACAATGTCCTCGGAATTTCAGACTGGATTTTCAGCCAACGGGGACAAGAATATGTGGCACTCCACGAACATTCGCAAGACCAACTGATGGCTGTACAAGCCAAGATGAGATCCTTCCAAAATAAGCGAGCACTTCTATTTGAAGTAGCTTATGGTGGATTGATTCTTGCTACTTTCTTGTGGGCGGGAAGTCATTTTATTGGTAATCATGGCGGAGAAGCCAACTGGGTAGCAGCTTTTGTCCTATCGCTTCTTCCCATTATCGATGCCTTTGCAGGCTTATCTGCTGCTAGTCAAGAAACCAATAGTTATGCAGATTCGATTGAACGACTCAATGATCTTCCTAGCTTACGACCTAAACCGACCTCAAATCAGCAACCACAAGCTCCTTATACCATTGAGATAAAAGACATCAGTTTTCATTATTCTGGTGATGAGAAGCTAGTCCTTGACCAACTGTCCTTGACTATTCCTCATGGACAAAAGCTAGCCATCCTAGGTCGGAGCGGTTCTGGAAAAAGTACCCTTGCTACCTTGTTGAGAGGGGATTTACAGCCTAGTTTAGGAGAAATTTCTTTGGGCAATGTGCCTGTAGCTTCTATTGGAGAAGATATCCCAGCTTACATCGGGGTCATTCAGCAAGCCCCCTATCTCTTTCGGACTAGCTTGCTCAATAATATCCGTCTTGGAAATGAAAAGGCTAGTCTAGAGCAAGTTTGGCATGTTCTTGAGCGTGTTGGCCTAAAGGAAATGGTCGCAGCCTTGCCACAAGGACTGGACACCATGGTTGACGAAGCTGGTTTGCGTTTTTCAGGGGGAGAACGGCACCGAATTGCCCTTGCTCGTATTCTTCTAAAAGAAACTCCTGTCGTTATTCTAGATGAACCGACTGTGGGGCTTGATCCCATCACCGAAAAGCAACTCCTGACAACCTTTATGGAGGAGCTAAAAGGTAAGACTGTAATCTGGATTACCCACCATTTAAAAGGCATTGAATATGCTGACCGTGTTATCTTCCTCGAAAATGGTAAACTCGAAATGGAAGGCTCTCCAGCCACTCTCGCCAAAACCAGTTCACGCTTCCGTCATCTTAAAGCAGTTGATGATGGAGAAATCGAGCGAAGCTAAAAGAGATTAGAAAACTAATCTCTCAGATTGAAGACAAAGTCCATAGAATTCATTTTCTAAGGGCTTTTCTTTATAAATAGGAGTATAATGAAAGTATCTCATATGAGGAGGATAAGAGCTATGCTTCATAAAGAACAACCAGAATATAA
>NZ_JBFRYH010000056.1:0-14783 GCF_040984445.1 Streptococcus handemini | reverse complement strand
ACCTATCAAGAAATCCAGTATCTCATTCATAACAAAATCCTCCACTATCTCTAGTATAGCAAAGGATTCGAGCTTAGTTTATGAAACTGTTATCTGAAAACGAAACTTTCTTCATGCGTTTGTCGTGCGCTTCACGTGGCAAAATCAAGTTGAGAATGATTCCCACAATCGCACTCAGCGCTGTTCCTGAAAGGGTGATTGCCCCGATATTTAAGACAGCACCACCAAGTCCCAAGACCAACATTGAGCTGGCGATAATGAGGTTGCGAACTTGTCCAAAGTCCACACGGCTTTCAATCAAAACTTTCAAGCCATTACTTGCAATGACACCATACAGCAAGATCGACATTCCACCTAGAACAGCACTTGGAATGGTCGAAATCAGCGCTGTGAATTTTCCAAGAAAACTAAAGACTATAGCGATAAAGGCTGCGTTGCGAATAACTGATACAGAGGCAATGCGAGTCATTCCAATCACTCCTGTATTTTCACCGTAGGTTGTATTGGCAGGACCACCGATGAAGGCAGATACAGCTGTTGCTACCCCATCTCCAATCAAGGTCCGACTTAGCCCCGGATTTTTCAAAAATGGACGACCACAAATCTGGCTCAAGACGGTGTGGTCCCCAATATGCTCTGCTACCGTCACAACAGCAATCGGCAAGATAGCTAACATTTCTGGACCGAAATAGAGCCTGTATTGTTCAAAGACTCCTGTCTGAAATGGCAAGTAAAAACGTGGCAATTCAAGCCAAGGAGCTTCAAGGACGGGTGTAAAATCAACCAAGCCAAGCGCCAAGGCTACCATATACCCACCGATAATGGCAATAAGGAAAGGCACAATCTTCACGAAGCCTTTTCCTTTGGTATTAACAAAGGCTGCAATCAAGAAGGTCGCAATGGCTGCAAGAACCTTGCGCCAGTCACCGTCTGCTACAAATCCTGCATTGGTAACCGCCGAGTTTGCCAAACCAAGTCCAATCACAATAATCATCGGACCAATGACAATCGGTGGCAAGAGAGTATCAATCCACTTGGTTCCAACCACTTTAACCAAGGCAGCAATCAGCACATAGATCAAACCAACAAAGAGGACCCCTGTCTGAGCAGCAGACACATCCCCATTCATTTCCTTAATGGCAAGTGCCATCGCAGAAATATAGGCAAAAGATGAGCCTAGATAGACAGGTACCTTGAACTGGGTTGCAACTTGGTAAATCAGGGTTCCCATACCTGAGGCAAAGAGGGCAACAGATACCGGCATGCCCAAAATCAAAGGCACCAAAATCGTTGCACCAAACATGGCAAACACATGCTGGAAACTGAGTAAAATCCCTTGCCCAAATGACGGTTTCTCATCTACATCGAGCAATAAGCGAACTGAATCTTTCATACATCCTCCTTCTGGGCACACAAAAAGGCCCATATAACAATCATAGTCATAGGCCTTCGTTATTCCGTAGTTGTCTTTCTCACCTCACAGGATGAGTTTAAAAACCTATGCTTGTACTAGTCTACCACAAAATCTTTCATTTGGCTAGTTTTCAAGTGAGATGACCTCATTTTTCTTCCCATCGTAAAAATACTGGCTGACAAGTTTCCTTGTTTCAGCCAGTATAGACCTCTTACGCACGTCTTCTCCTTGCTCTAGAAGGTTTCTGTCTCATCATGAGGAAGAATCCTGAAATCACCATCAAACTCAAACCTGTCACGATGAAGATACCCATACCGATACCACCTGTATGAGGAAATTCTCCAGGCTTAAAGTTTTTCACTTTAATTTCTATGACGTCTGTTCCTTCTTCTTTTGTCAATCGAACAATATCCTTATAGGCTTTCTGAACAGAAAATTCCCCTCTTTCAGAGATGGTCAGTTCAATCGGCTCTGGTAGAGCAACGTAACCTGTCGGTGAAATCTCTTCGTGGATATAATAAACTCCACTACCAAATTTATTACCTCTGTTATCAAAGAGGAATACCCCTCCACCCTCTTGTGTAAGCGTCGCTGTTTGCCCGTCTATAACGGGAGAGTTAGGATCTTTTGTCTGTCGGAAAGTAAAGCGAGTTTTATTATCTGTGATTTTTTCATCAGACTCATTTACCTTTACAATTTTCAAACGGTATTTTGGTACAGGCTGATCCTTGGCAATAACTGCTAAGTAACCCGTACGTGCGCTATCTACTTGGAGAAGTTTATCTGCATTGGTCAAGGTGATGGTTCCATCTGTTGAGACCCGTAACTCGTACATAGTTTCATTGAGTAAGTAACCTGCCGGAGCTGTTTTTTCTTTCAGCTTATAAGTTGTATTAAGGGCCAAGTTCTCAAAGGTAATTAGACCGCTATCATCTGTCGTTTGCGTTGCTACTTCTGTTCGACCATCACTCTGATACAAGGTATAGGCAGCACCGCTTAAAACTTGGTTCTCATCGGTAGCAGAGACCTTTTTTAGACTAATCTTAGGCTTTTCATTTTTTATCTTTATCCAAAAAGTATCCGAATCATTACCCGTCATACGTGTCACTTGCACCATGTCCTCAAATTGTGGCGATACCCAAACACTACCGTTATCTAAGATACGAAATGGAATGTCTTCTTTAATTTTGATATAACCAGCTGGCGCTGTTTCTTCTCGCAAGTAGTACAGCCCTGGTACAATTTTTTTAACAGGAGCATTCCCAAAAGTAAATCCATTTGAATCTATATTAGCCACATAGCCGTTGTAACGTTCTTTTTGTTCATTTAAAATTTCAAAACGAGAGTTGGCTAGAGCATTGCCGTTCGTATCAACTTTTTGGAGTTTTAGACGGTATTGGTCTGGTTCTTTGCTATTTGGAACTATCAAATTCAAAGATAGATTATTATTAGTCAATGTTGAAGTGATAGTCGCTGGATTTCCAGCTTTTTGAGTGATATGTCCATCTGCTCCAACAGTGAAGTGATAATTTCCCACACCCGTATAACCTGACGGAACTCTACTTTCTGTCAAAGTATAATCTCCAGCTGCGAGGTTCTCAAAGCGGAACTGAGAAAGAGCAAGCTCTTTTCCAAGTTCAACATTATAGTTATTTGGACCTTGCAGACGGAAGGCTGCTCCTGCTAGGAGTTGACCTGTATTTGCATCAGTCTTTTTGATATCAAGACTTGCACTTGGAATTTTCTGATTGACAATTTCCTTGAGTTGATTTGGATTATAGGCTTGTCCGTCAATTGTGATTTGCCCATTTGCTGCTACAACCAAGGTGTGCTTAGTATTTTCCATAGTATAACCAGTTGGTGCAGAAACTTCTTGGAAAGTATAAGTAACACCAGGTAATAAGCCACTAAACTCAATCAATCCTTGAGCATTAGAAGTTGCATTGCCAACAGGAGATTCTATATCTCTATTTAAATTTTGGTCATGAACAATTTTAGATAGAGCAAAGGTTGCATTGGCAAGAGGACTTGTTGCTCCATTAGTATTTCCTAGTTTTTTAAACTTATAATTGTAGGTTTGTTTAGGAACTAAAGATAAATCGCCTGAAAATCCAAGACCCTCTTTCCTAGCCCAGTAGTTGTATTTACGAGCTCCTCCTCCTTCTAATATTCCATTTCCTGTGTGAATAAAGTTATCTCTGTAAATATCTTTTGTCTGCACCTTCTTAGTTTTTACCCTAATTACTAATACACGCTTATTTAAAGCAGGTTTTTCAAATTTAAAAGCCAGCATATAATGACTAGTTCTATTATAATGTGTTCTATCAATATAGTTACCGTCTTTATCATAAGCATTATCATACTGTTTATGAATTGGAAAAGTTGAATTTGGCCCGTTTACAATCCAAGGGGCATCTCTATTTCCCGTTCTTGTCCTTCCTTCAATTCTCATTACTTTACGGTCATTTACATCTAACTTACGCATATCGTTTGGATTATAATTCTTTCCATTTCCTAGTCCAGCTGAATAAACCTCAATATCTTTACTAACAGAAGCCTGGTTATTTCCATGATAAAGTTCGATACCGTCTATCAAATAATCTTCCAGCCAAATATAGTTTTCTCCATGTAAGTTAAATAATATTTGCCAAGTAATATAATCTGGCCCTTCTTCATATACATCTTTACGGAACATTGCTGCAATTTCGTCTCCATCATTGTGTTCAAAGTGAGCCGTTGTTCTAACTCGTATAGATTTGTTGCAATCCTCTGCAGAGCCAAAATGATTATCACTGCCATAATGCAATTCTTTCGTAATTGTTCGAGCCTTAGGATTTGATGGATCAATAAATTTATCTAAGGCAGGAAGTATTCCACCTAAAACAAGGCGACGACGTTTTTTCCACTCGTAATCTCTTCGTACATCTCTACCATTAACATAAATAACATTATTAAAGAACGTTGGATTAATATCAGTTCCTCCGCCTTCTAATGGTTTCCCACTAATTTGAAACCAGCCTGTATAATCCTCCCCTTGATTAGCTCCTGTTTTTGTTACAACAAAACGAATACGACGTTTATCCATATGAAAAACAGAAATGGCGTCCGCTTTACCAGCAGGATACAGGGTAGTCCAAATATTATTAGGGTCTGGTGTATGATTTACAGTAAATTCTTCAGGAAGTATGGCGTCAAAATAATCTCCAACTTTTGCATTTCCTGGAATTTTAAAGTACATACGTATCGCTCCACCCCAGAAAAATTCTTTTTGCCCAGCATTTTCAACAGTATAGTAGTCAATATCAATTTCTGATGTTTCGATATCCCTACCAGCACTATCACGAGCTAAACCAACAACCCTAGTTAAACCATAATCATCACATTGACTATTACCGCTTGGTTTATTATCAATTAGAGATTTTCTATTAGCAAAGAAATAATTCAATTTTTCTTCATCTGAGCCACTATAAGCAACATAATAACCCTCTGGCACGTTCTCATCTACATAGTGACGGACACGCTGGCGACTGCCGTCTGCTGCCACCTTAAACTTCGATACATTTTGCACGACTTTTCGTCTTTCACTAGCGTTCATACTTACGACTTGATTAGGTTGTCCATTTAGACGGACGGTAAAACTGGTTTCAACAGGTGTCGCATTATCGAGCCAGCTTTTTTCAATGGTCAAGTCTGTCTTTAGTCCTTCTAATTCTGCCCCTTCTACTTTATGGTTGACTTTTTCATTAGTTACATCTGTAATTACCTCTGCTTGAGCAATCCAACCAACAGGAAGAGTAGGTACAGCAATATTAGTTTCATCGGTACGCAGTGTCTGAGTGTTTGCTAGTTCGTAACCATTTGCCCCTGGGCGATATTGATAAACTTTTACACTTCTAACACGCTGACTACTATCAGGCGTTAGGTTGAAAGTAATATTTTTTGGTGTATTAGAGTTATTTACCTCCGACCCAATCCAGCGGATAGACGTATCAGAAATATAATCTCCTGCTACAAGATGATTGCCGCTTCCTTGTGACGACACAAAAGGAGTATCCATATCTCCTCCGGGATAGAGTAGCTCTTCACTTCCCCATAATAGCAAACGTGTAGTAGACGGAATATCAATTGTTTTATTTTTATCTACAATGGTCGTCACACCACCATAGCTAAGTTCTGTTCCTTTTTTGAGATTAGCATGCTGAATGGTATGGAAATCAAGAGCGTAGTAATCACGAACAGCTTCAATCGGAGTTTCAATTGTGTAGACATATTCTCCATCACTCGGATTATCTAAATTCTCCGTAGTTGATTTTGCAAGTGGGTCAGTAGTTCTTGTAAAAACCGTCGTTTTAGAAATCTCTTTTCCGTCTTTTCTAATAGAGGTAATAACAGGAGTTCCTAGACCCGAGTCTTTTGTCGTAGAAAAGTAGGTTTTTAAGTTTGAAACTACATGACCAGAATTCCCTGATATGTGAGTTCGATATGTCCAGATAATTTTTTTTGTCCCGTCTGGATTAGTGACAATATCTTTTTTAAACAAGTTAGACTTTTGTTCATAATCTCCAATTTTAAATGGTGCAGAGTAACTGCCTAGGTCAAATTTATTGTTGATAATAGTTTCCCACCAACGTTCAACCCTTTCATTGGAAGCACGAAAAACGCTACTTTCTCCCTTATTTTTTGCACTCTTGATTTCTGCATTTGGGACGCTATGCGTTACACTATCGTCTGTTACTTCAGCCAGTACCTCAGCTTGAGCTAGCCAACCACTTGGTAAATCAGAAATGCGAAGTTCTGCTAAATTGACATCCTTTAAAACCTGACTATTGTCTAGCTGGTAGCCATTTTTCGCCGGCTTATAGGTATAGATTTTAACCCGTTTAAGCTTCTGGCTCGGATCGAGACTCAAGTCAAAGGTCACCGTCTGCTTATCCCTTGTCGTATTGAGCTGCGAAGCGCTCCAGCGGATTTCATTCGGCTTTGTGTAGTCCCCAGCCACCAGCTTATTTTCCTCAAGTGATCCAAACGAACGGACGTGCGTTTCTGGTAAACCTGTCCCTGCCGGGTCAAACAAGGCTCCACCACCTTGGATAAAGACACGAGCTGTCGAAATAAGATTGACATCCTCTTTTTCTTCGGCTGTTCGTATTTCATCACCATTGATAATCACATCGTCTTTCTTAACACTTGCCTCATGTACACTATGGATATCCAAAGCATACAGATCTCGTAAGGCTAGGATAGGGGTTTCAATGGTATAGAGATAGTCCCCGTTTTCAGGAGCAGTTACCTTTTCTACGATTGATTTATTCAAGGACTTGTTTTCCTTGTCAATCGTCCGATCTCCCAGCACCTCTTGGCCATCTTTTTGGATAGAGGTGATGACTGGCGCACCCAGTCCTGAGTCTGTCGTCGTTGAAAAATAGTTTCTGAGTTGGCTGACTGTCTTGCTATCGTTGCCTACGATGTGACTGCGATAGTACCAAATGACTTTCTTGCTACCATCTGCATCAGTCGCAATCTCTTTCATCTCTAGCTGACTCTGCTGCTCAAAGTCCCCTATCTTAACAGGAAGGCTGACCTTGCCTAACTCAATCCTCTTAGTTGTAATAGCAGTCCACCAGCCATCTAGACTCTCAATAGCCCCTTGAACAGCAGGAACACTATCTGGTTTGGAGGTTGGTGCCATTTCTGACTCCTGACTCGTCGGCGCTACTGGTTCAGCCGCTTCTCGTGGCTCTTGATTCTCTTCCTGAGGAGAAGTAACCCCTGACCCCTCTCCTACTGGAGATTCTAGGAGAGAATCAACTGGAGGGGTAGGAGCTGACTGCTCTACTCCTGGACTTCCTTCCTGTTCGATAGCACTTACCACGCCTTCCCCATACGGAAACAGGAGGAATAGGATCGATACTAAGCTTAAAAATCGTTTTCTCGTCATACTTATTTCTTCTTTCTATACTTTCCTATCCCCCATAGAAAGAGGGCAATCAACACAATGTTCCCCAAAAAAAGGTGTTTGTAGAGATTTGCTTGACTGGTTTTTTCTTGCTCAGAGTGCTCTTCTTCTGCCACGTACTCTGTCCGCTCTCCTGTTACCAAGAGACGATGGCTATTGATCATATAGGGCGTACAAGTCAAGAGGGTCACATAGTCCTTTCCCTCTTCAACGGCAATGGACTTTAGATCACTTGGCTCCACCACTTTGACAGAAACTACTCGATAAGCCAGGTTCTCTTTGATATTGCGCACATAAAAAACGTCGCCTTTTCCCAGCTTATCCAAGTCTGTAAACAGACGAGCAGTCGGAAGACCTCGATGAGCCGTCAAGACTGCATGGGTGTTTCTACCACCAATCGGAAGCGAGGTCGCTTCCAAATGCCCAACTCCTTTTTGTAAAACAGCTTCATTGGTACCGGCATAAATAGGGATTTCTTGAGCGATCTTGGGAATCTTTACATAGCCAATCTGTTCATTGATTTCCAACATCCGTGCGTATTCCCGAACTCCTTCTTTTTGCTTTTGGGTAAATACATCGTAAATTTTTTCCTGAAATTGATGGACTTCGTTGTAGGCTTGAGCCAACTCCAAGCGCCGATCAATCTCAGACGTATCAAGGCTAGAAACTTGCGTCTCAAACTCATGAACTGTGACCTTGGAGGCATAGTAGTAACTAATCTGGCTGACAATCGGAAAAAGCATGATAAGAAAACCTAGAATAAAAACTAGAACCAAAAAGGTCTTTCCTTTTTTCCGTCGATTTCGCTTACGCATCCTTCTCCTTCTTCACTTTCTTCTGTTTACGATACAAGCGAATGAACAAAATCAATAAGATGATGAGCAACACCAAGGTACCGTAGAATAATTCTTTATAGAGCTGATTTTCCTTAAAACTTGCCTCTTCTTTTTCTGCAATAGCTTCAACATACTCGATTCGATGACCTCTAACCAAAAGCCGATGGCTATTGACCATATAAGGCGTACAGGTCAAGAGGGTTACATAGTCATGACCTGGGACAACAGCCAATTTCTCCACATCTGACGGTTCAATAACTGTAATCTGATCCACTTGATAGGCGAGAGTTCCGCCGATATTATGGATATAAAACTTATCGCCTTTTTCTAGCTTATCCAGATTGGTAAAGAGCTTAGCTGTCGGAAGACCACGATGGGCTGTTAAGATAGCATGGGTATTATTTCCGCCGACAGGAAGCGAGGTCCCTTCCAGATGTCCAACCCCTTTTTGAAGCACATTCTCACTTGTTCCAGCGTAGATGGGTAAATCTTCTACGATTTTGGGGATACGAACATGCCCAATTTGCTCATTGACTTCGAGCATCTTGGCATATTCTTTCAAGCCTTCTTTGCGTTCTTCTTCCGAATAGGGATCGGTTATCTGAATATCGCTCCCTGCTGCAACAGAGTCATTATAGGCCTCTGCCAGATGAAGGCGACGTTCAATTTCAGAACGATCAATCTGCTTAACACCCTCATCAAAGGCTGTGACTTGGACAATAGAGGCACGATAATATAGGTATTGGCTAACCAAGGGAAAGGCTAGAACTCCTAAACCAGCCAGAAAGATGAGACTGAAGAAGAATTGCCGTAAGGAAAGGCGCTTTTTCTTACTTTTTCTCATCGTTTTGCGTTTTCCTCCTAGTAAACCAGACTACGGCTACAATTACACCACCGATACAGGCTAACCAACTCATCATTTCTTCACCTGTACGAGGAAGAAGAGGGGGCAATCCAGGAAACGGGGGAGTTGGCTGATTGACAATCTCAAGAATGGTGCCATCAGTGTAGGATGTAGCGGTGATGGCAAAGGGAACCGCCCTCTCCAACAACTGATAGCTCACTCCATCTACGATAGGCGCTTCTACTTCTTTGAGGAAATACTCGCCATAAGAAAGTCCGGTCACCTCAAAATAACCATCCTCTCCTGATATCACCCGACCGATGACTTGCTTTTTACGATCTAATACATCAAATACAGCTCCTCGTAAAGATTTCTTCTCTGGAGCAATCTTGCGAAAACGAATCCCTCCTTCTTCCGTTGGGATATTTTCGACTTCCACCTTACTGGTTCTTCCTGCCTTAATGGTTAACACAAATTCTCGTTGGGTTAACCGATAACCTGGTAAAGCCTTGGTTTCCTTAAAGGTATAGGTACCTTCTACTAGACCAGCAATGTGAATCAAACCAGCTGCATCCGTTTCTAATTCTGTAATACCATCAGCGTCGAGAGTGGCACGTCCACCTTTCACTCGAACAGCCTGTCCGTCTTGATTATACAGAGTAAAGACCACTCCTGATAAAGGGGATTTTGCTCCTTTTTTCAGCTCATATTTGAACAGTTCGCCATCTCCAGTAGGATGATGTGGTTTGGCATAGAGCAAATGATTCTGATGAACATCCGTCACTCGTACCACCATGGGAGCGATAGTTTGTCGTATCTGCTGCTTGTCAGCAGACAAGGCAAGGATATAGTAATTCCCCTTTCCAACAGATACAATCTGCCGACCTGCTTCTGGGCTAGAAGTGGTTGCCACAAAAGGATAAGCTTTTTCCAATACTTCCTTGGAACGTCCTTGCAGACTCTCCAAAGTCTCCTCTTCTCCAACATCAAATACCTGATACTGGGCATCCAGCTGACCAGCAGGACTGACAATGGTAACCCTTGATAGCGCTTCTTCTGCATCAATCATCGTGGTTCTACCGACCAAGCCGAGCATGACACTGGTCAGCAACAACCCCAATATTTTCCACATTTTCATCTCTTATC
Source organism: Streptococcus handemini (assembly GCF_040984445.1). Taxonomy (NCBI): domain Bacteria; kingdom Bacillati; phylum Bacillota; class Bacilli; order Lactobacillales; family Streptococcaceae; genus Streptococcus; species Streptococcus handemini. The sequence goes on along the minus strand of NZ_JBFRYH010000056.1, from coordinate 4,587 downwards.
TCCTGTCTTTTTCAGAGCATACATGTCTTTTTAAGTAGGACTTTCCCCAAATCCTACTTAAGAAAACAGGTGACAAGCACCTGCTCTTCTTATCTCCATATCTTCATTCTTTATGAGAAATTAGTTATGTTTTTTATCTTTTTTCAAGCCAAACACCGCAAGTCCCATCAAGGCAAGACCGCTTACTACGAAGATAATCGTACCAATTCCACCTGTGTGTGGGATACTTGGACGTTTGTTATTGTTTACCGGTTGATCCGCTGCAGGTGTCAGCTGTGTTGCCTGAGGATCTTGATAGTAGGAATTGTTAGTCACCACAAATTCCACTGGTTCTGATGGAATCACATAACCTTCTGGAGCTTTTGTTTCTTTAAGGTAGTACTTGCTCTCGCCTGTACCTGTATGAGTAATCATACCACCCGCTTCTTTTGTCGTTTTCGCATCATACTTCAACCCTTTGATTTCAAATTGACCTTGAGCATCTGATATCAAAACAACAGCATCTCCAATTTTTGGATTTTTAAACTTACTTGCAGCAATTGCATCTTGGTTCGCATCGATTAAATCTTGTGTCCAAGTGATTTTCTCAGATAGAGCCTTATCAGCATACAATTCAAACTCAGCATCTTTTAGCACCTTATCTGCTGCCGGATCCTTTTTCACAAATTTCTTACCACCGGTGTAGACCCAAACTTCTGGTGTTTCCGGTGTGTCTTTTGGATCCTTGTTGACATCTTTATTGTTTTTAAAGGTAATCTTTGTCTTATTGGCAACTGGTTTACCCATGACAGCCGTCTTGTTGATACGTGCTTTAAACTTCACTTGGATAAATGGTGCGTCATCTGTATTTGATTTTGCATCGTCCAAATCTTTTTGAGTAGCGTACTTGTCACGTTTGTCAAGTGCTACACCAGCTGCAATTTTTTGAATCCCTGCATCTGTCAATTTGACGCTTAATTTACGATCAATTACAGTAACAGTATAGTCCGTCTCATTTGTAAGTGTACCAGTTGCTCCAAATTGTACAGATTCAACTGGATTAGTCACTGGTGTAGTCGCTCCATCTCCACTTAAATAATCTAATTGGCTATCCAATTCATCGGTAAATTCATATTGACCGTAATCTTGAATATTAGTTGGGATAGATCCTTTCAAGAAAAAGTCTACAACATCACCAACCTTGTAACCTGATTCGTCAGTTCCTAGCTCTTTCACGTCCTTACCTGGTTTTGGTTCATCACCTGTCACGTTCTTAGGATAGACGTGAACTTTTGTTAAAAAGCCTGAACCGTCTGATTTGGACATCGGAAATTTGATACGGAATGGTACGGCAAATGCTGCAGATACTGTATCAGGAGCTGATTTTTCGATAACCCAGTACCCATGCTCACCATTGTAGTCATCTTTGTTTTTTACCCAAAGTGTCTTACCTTGAGCATCGGTAGCCTGTAAATCTTCATGTTCTGTATACAGTGCATCCAATTCAGCCTCAGTTTTTCCTTGCAATTCAGCATCGTTTTTATCATCTGTGATTTTGTAGGCTCTAAATATGACACCTGATAACGGCTCTACATCAGTTCCGATTTTAGCTTTCCCTGCTTCTGTCAATTCTCCACCATTTGGGTTTTCCAAAAGCGTTTTGAACTCTTTCATTTTTAGCTTGTGAATATTGACTTCTGTCTTCGCAGGTATCGTTTGTGAGACATCGGTATTATCGCTATAATCTCCAGTTTCCGCCGTAGCTACCCCGTTTTCTTCAGCCACTACTGACGTTACAGGTGACAACGGATAGGCCAGAGGGGCAACAACGCCACCTAATAATGCAGCTAACACACCTAGCTGAATAAGCTGTTTTTGTTTCCTCATGTTTAAATCTCCTTTTTTATCTTATTTTTAAGTGAATATGAAGACCCTTTCATTATAGCCCCCCCCCCCGAGTTTTCGTCAAGCTTTTATATGCATATTTTTATAAACTTAAATTATTCGTAATCTTCCAAATTATCTGTACTTTTTAAACTTTCATCTTTTCTGATAGCAGCTATGGTATCGTTTGCACTTTTAATAAACTATCTCTAAAATGGCTTCTTCTATGCATACACATCTGTATTTTGTCTAATTCCACAATATAAGCTAGTTTTCCAGCATTTTTTACTCCTTTGAATAACTAAATGTAGATGTTTGCATTTATATATTATAAATATTTAATTGCAAAAAAAATAGAGGATTTTGGATCCTCACTCTAATTACTTTACTCCAAATGCAGCTAGTTTTTCCAATTCGCTTGCAGTCAGTCTGCGATAGGCTCCTAGGGCAAGCGTATCATCCAAGACCAAGGGTCCCATACTGATCCGTTGCAAATCCATCACCTCTTTTCCACAAGCCGCTACCATCCGCTTGACTTGGTGAAATTTTCCTTCTGCGATACGGATGTAAACCAGCGATGTTTGACTTTCTTCATCCATCGCGACAATCTCCAAGTCAGCTGGTTGACAGGTAAAGTCTTTCAATTCTATCCCTTGAGCAAATCGAGCTACATCCTCTGCAGTCATAATTCCTGAAACCTCAGCTCGATAGAGTTTGTCCACGTGTTTTTTGGGAGATAAAAGCTCGTGGGCTAGTGCCCCATTATTGGTCAAGAGCAAGAGACCATGCGTGTCGATATCCAGTCTCCCGACTGGAAAGACCTCCTTTTGCCGAGCTGTATCATCTAGCAAATCGAGAACCGTCTGGTGCTTGGCATCTTCCGTCGCTGAAATCACGCCCTTAGGCTTATTTAAAAGATAATAAACAAATTTTTCATAACGCAAGATCTGTCCTTGATAGGCGACTTCATCCCGCACTTCATCAATCTGAGCCTTGGCAGATTTTTCTACGGCTTGATTGACCATAACCTTGCCTGACTTGAGGATTTTTTTGACCTCTGTCCGTGAACCCAAACCACATTCCACTAGAAACTTATCCAAACGCATCTTCTACTCTCCTTTTCTTTTATGATACAATTTTTCCACTATACAAGCAACCGCATTTTCTAAAACGCTCCTCAAACTTTCTTTCTGAGCCCATTTATGGTATAGTTATCAATGAGAAAAAGGAGAATGCTATGTCTGTAATTGAACGTTTAACAAAAGCTGGCCATTTGATCGATATGGATGATATTATCCGTGAAGGACATCCCACCCTACGCAAGGTGGCTGAAGAGGTCCAACTCCCCTTGTCTGATCAAGAAGTGATTTTGGGTGAAAAAATGCTGCAATTCCTCAAACATTCACAGGATCCTGTTATGGCAGAAAAGCTGAAACTTCGTGGTGGAGTCGGACTTGCTGCACCACAAATTGATGTATCAAAGCGCATCATTGCGGTTCTTGTCCCAAATCCGGAAGATGAAGAAGGAAATCCGCCATCTCAGGCCTACGCCCTAGAAGAAATTATGTACAATCCTAAAATCGTCTCTCATTCGATTCAGGAAGCCGCAATGGAAGGCGGAGAGGGCTGCCTGTCTGTTGACCGCGAAGTACCTGGATACGTCGTCCGTCATGCGCGTGTAACGGTGGAGTATTTCGATAAAAACGGTGAAAAACACCGCATCAAACTCAAAGGCTTTAACGCCATTGTGGTCCAACATGAGATTGACCATATCAATGGCATCATGTTCTATGATCGGATCAATCCAGAACATCCATTTGCCATCAAAGAAGGAATGTTGGTCATCGAGTAAGATATAAAAAAGACGGGCTTCCCGTCTTTTTTATAAGCAAAAATCTTGCTGATGCCGTAAAAAAGCCGTATAATGGAATGATAAACAGAAAGGAAAACACTCATGAAATTGACAAAATTATTTTCATTTACAACTGTAACAGCTCTTGGACTACTCCTTGCTGCTTGCTCATCTACAACCAATCAAGCTACTCCTGCTAGTTCAACGACTCCTAGTTCAGAAGCTATGACTTCTCAATCATCAGCGACAGCTAGTAGCTCTGCCAATGCTTCTTCTGCTACCACGGCTAACGCTCCTGCTCAAACAAGTGAGCTTGACGGTACCTACATCGGACACGATGAAGAAGATCAAGTGACACTTGTCATCACAGGAACAACTGGAACTTGGACACAGGTAGAACCTGACGGAGAAAAAGAAATCAAGAATGTTACGATTGACCCGACCAACCAACGCATTATCATTGGTGATGATACGGAACGCTATTTCTTGGAAGGAAATCAATTAACCATTGAAGACATCAGTCAAGATGACTGGAATGATACTATTGTCTTGACCAAACAATAAGAAGATAAGAAATCCCAGACTAGATAAACTGATATACTCCCCATATAGTAGACAGTGAAAAAACCAAAATTCACTAGACACTATAAGGGGAGTTTTCACATGTCCAAAAGAAGTCCAAAATCAGTAGAAGAAAAGTTAGAAATTGTTTGCTTATTACTTCACCAAGAACAGTCGCTTACCCAACTTAGTAAACACTATCAGGTCGATCATCAAACAATCCAGTCTTGGAAAATGAAATATGAGGAGTTCGGTATAGACGGTCTTAAGGAGAGTCGAACTTGGAAACACTATTCGTCTGAGTTAAAAGA
>NZ_JBFRYH010000055.1:0-14980 GCF_040984445.1 Streptococcus handemini | reverse complement strand
CGGTTGGATTTTGGAAAGAAAATGAGCATGCGTCGTAAGAAATATGTCCTTAGTCTATCCTTTGACCAGTATTTAAAACGATTACTTTAAATCAAAAAAGTGTTTGAGGTAGAAAAAAGCCGAAGACCGTTTCATGCGTTTGTCGTGTTTTTTACCTATCAACACTTTCTTTCTTTTCTAATTTGTGATAAAATATACACTAACAATAAAATTAGAAGAGGTATGTGAAATGTCACGTAAACCAATTATCGCCGGAAACTGGAAAATGAACAAAACAGCAGCAGAAGCTCGTGCATTTATTGAAGCAGTGAAAACAAAAATCCCTTCAAATGAGCGTGTAGAAACTGTTATTGGTGCGCCAGCTCTTTTCATCGAAGGTATGAAAAAAGGTGTGCGCAATACTGAATTGAAAGTAGCGGCACAAAACTGTTATTTTGAAGATTTTGGTGCGTTTACTGGGGAAAATAGCCCTGCAACACTTGCAGCGCTTGAAGTGGATTATGTGATTATCGGTCACTCAGAACGCCGTGATTACTTCCATGAAACAGATGAAGACATCAACAAAAAAGCACATGCTATTTTCAAAAATGGCATGACACCAATCATCTGTTGTGGTGAGTCTCTTGAGACGTATGAAGCTGGTAAAGCAGAAGAATTTGTTGGTGCGCAAGTATCTGCAGCATTGAAAGGTTTGACAGCTGAGCAAGTTGCTTCATTAGTACTTGCATATGAGCCAATCTGGGCAATCGGTACTGGTAAATCAGCAACTCAAGACGATGCACAAAAAATGTGTAAAGCCGTTCGTGATGTCGTTGCAGCAGACTTTGGTCAAGAAGTAGCGGATAAAGTGCGCGTTCAATACGGTGGTTCTGTAAAACCAGAAAATATTGCCGAATATATGGCTTGTCCTGATGTGGACGGCGCGCTTGTAGGTGGAGCTTCGCTTGAAGCAGATAGCTTCCTTGCTTTGTTAGAGTTTTAAGACGAGTAAAATAGAAAAGCGAGCAGATGAAATGAGATGGTGACAGTTAGCTTAGTTATAGGCCTAGATGAATGCATCCATTAGGTAGATATGGTGAGATAAGAGCTATAACAGTTGGTGTAATCAGCATAAAGCTAGTATTTCACATGAATCTGATTACTCGATAAACCTTTTTCTAGGTTGGAATCTTGTTGTTCCAGCCTCTATTTTACAAATAGGAGATAAGATGAAAGTAAAATCCTTTTTATACCTATCAGGTTTGGTCTTGTCTTGTTGGAATGCTCAAGCGGTATTAGCGGATAGCATTACAGCAGAACCAAAGGAATTAGGGACAGCAAGCCAGTCCAATGTATCAGGTACTCTTCGTGTCGTTGAAGAGGACGGTCAGGTAAAAGTTGTTTTTTCTGGCTTAACAAACGGATATGGTCAACCAAAAGCAAAGGTTTGGTCGCAAGCAGATAAAAGTGATCAGCGTGTTATCAATCAATTTGTGCAGGATTCTACCGGACAATATATTGCTGTTTTAGACAAAGCACAATTTGCAGAGGGAGCTACTCATTTTTACGTTGAAATGAGTGTCACTAGTGATACGAATACTTCCTATGTCCTAGATACGTATGAATTTGATTGGCAAACAGAGGTGGCGCCAAGTGCAGCACAGCCCCAAGTTAGCTTCCGTAGCGTTGCAGATGATCAGTCTTCCAATGCTTCAGTGGAAGAGACAGTTGGGCAGCCAGTTACAGGTGATATCAGTATTGAGAATATTGATGCTCAGAACGGTACCTTTGATGTCGTAGTTTCTAATGTTGCGGCACCATCTGCTATCCGTATGATTCAAGTTCCTGTTTGGACGGATGAAGGTGGCCAAGATGACATTCGCTGGTATACAGCTACTCGTCAACAAGACGGTACCTATAAAGTTACTGTTAATAAGCAAAACCATAAGAATGGTACGGGGGCATACCATGTGCACCTATACTATAAATATATGGACGGAAAATCTGCTGGTGTTGCGGCCTCTGGGGCAACACTGCCTATGCCTCAAGGAGCACCAACCTCTGCACAAACTCAGGTTACAGGTGATATTGCGATTGAAAATATCAATGCACAGGCTGGGACTTTCGATGTCGTGGTGTCGAATGTCTCAGGAGCATCAGCGATTCAAACTGTTCAAGTTCCGATTTGGACAGAAGAGGGCGGCCAAGATGACATTCGCTGGTACAATGCGATCAAGCAAGCTGACGGTACTTACAAAGTCACCGTTGATAAGAAAAATCACAAGAACGGCACAGGCAAGTATCATGTTCACTTGTATTACCGCTATACCAATGGTCAGTTGAAAGGCGTAGGTGGTACTTACACGGCTTTGCCAGCACCAACCTCTGCACAAACTCAGGTTACAGGTGATATTGCGATTGAAAATATCAATGCGCAGGCTGGTACTTTCGATGTCGTGGTGTCGAATGTCTCAGGAGCATCAGCGATTCAAACTGTTCAAGTTCCGATTTGGACAGAAGAAGGTGGCCAAGATGATATTCGTTGGTACAATGCGATCAAGCAAGCTGACGGTACTTACAAAGTCACCGTTGATAAGAAAAATCACAAGAACGGCACAGGCAAGTATCATGTTCACTTGTATTACCGCTATACCAATGGTCAGTTGAAAGGCGTAGGTGGTACTTACACGGCTTTGCCAGCACCAACCTCTGCACAAACTCAGGTTACAGGTGATATTGCGATTGAAAATATCAATGCGCAGGCTGGTACTTTCGATGTCGTGGTGTCGAATGTGTCAGGAGCATCAGCGATTCAAACTGTTCAAGTTCCGATTTGGACAGAAGAGGGCGGCCAAGATGATATTCGTTGGTACAATGCGATCAGGCAAGCCGACGGTACTTACAAAGTCACTGTTGATAAGAAAAATCACAAGAACGGCACAGGCAAGTATCATGTTCATTTGTATTACCGCTATACCAATGGGCAAACGAAGGGTGTAGGCGGCACCTTCACTGCCTTGCCAGCACCAACCTCTGCACAAACTCAGGTTACAGGTGATATTGCGATTGAAAATATCAATGCGCAGGCTGGTACTTTCGATGTCGTGGTGTCGAATGTCTCAGGAGCATCAGCGATTCAAACTGTTCAAGTTCCGATTTGGACAGAAGAGGGTGGCCAAGATGATATTCGTTGGTACAATGCGATCAGGCAAGCCGACGGTACTTACAAAGTCACCGTTGATAAGAAAAATCACAAGAACGGCACAGGCAAATATCATGTTCACTTGTATTACCGCTATACCAATGGGCAAACGAAGGGTGTAGGCGGCACCTTCACTGCCTTGCCAGTTGAGAAAGACACAACCAAGCCAACTGGTACGCTTAATATCGTGAATGTGAATAATCAGACAGGCGCTTTTGATGTCGTTGTGACGAATGTTTCTAGTCCGATAGAGTTAGATTCTGTTTTGGTGCCAGTGTGGTCAGAAGCAGGCGGTCAAGATGATATTCGTTGGTATCGTGCAGCCAAACAAGTAGATAATAGCTATAAAGTTCACGTGGAAGCGAGCGACCATAAGTATAGTACAGGTGTCTACCATGCTCACCTTTATTATAAGCAAATTAATGGTCGAACAGTTGGAGTTGGTGCTACAAAAACTAGCTTGAGTATTACCCAAAATGGCAAGCCAACAGCTGCTATCAGCATTCAAGATGTGGACAATGCAAATGGTGCCTTTGATGTAGTAGTATCAGATATTTTTGCTCCGGCAGGTATTGATAAAGTGGAAGTTCCGGTATGGTCAGATGTTAATGGACAAAATGATATTCAATGGTACACTGCGATGAAGCAGGCTGATGGAACCTATCGTGTTAACGTTCGGGTATCAGCTCACCAGTATGAGACAGGTTTGTATCATGCTCATTTGTACATCACTAGTGGCGGTCAACGTTACGGAATTGGTGGAACAACAACTAAGGTAACATATACACATCGGGCGGATAAGTCATTTGTAGATGTAAGTAGTCACAATGGCAGCCTTTCTGTGTCGGATTATCGGAACTTGTTGAATCAAGGTGTAGCAGGAGTGGTTGTTAAGTTGACAGAAGGTACTTCTTATCTCAATCCATTTGCAGCAGAGCAAATTCGCAATGCGCAAGCTGTTGGTATGAAAATTTCTGTTTATCATTATTCGCATTTTACAGATGCTAAATCAGCACAGGAAGAAGCGCGTTACTTTGCAGCGGCAGCTCAGCGTTTAGGCCTGTCTAAAGATATTGCGATGGTTAACGACATTGAAGAGCAAAAAACACGGAACAATATCAATGCAAATATGAAGTCTTGGGAAGCAGAGATGCGTCGCTTAGGCTACAGTAATTTGGTTCATTATGCGGGAGCAAGTTGGATTGATGTGAATACATTAGGATATACCGGACCAATCCAAACAGACTTATTTGGTCTGAAAAATTTTTGGGTTGCCCAATATCCATACAATAGTTTGGATGTTCAACAAGCACGCACAATGAGTATGCATTCATCAGCGGCTGCATGGCAGTTTACATCCTCTGCTCAACTATTGGCAGGCAAACATCGTTTTGACTTGAACTTGGATTACACAGGCCGATTTACAAATTAGTGAAAGAAAACAGAGGTTGAAAAATGTAATATCCATATTTTCATACTCAAGCTTTCAAAATAAATCGATTGATTGTATCAATTATAAACAAAAAATAGCTAATGTTTTTGAAACGTTAGCTATTTTTTTGTGTCAGCATCTTTAATGATTTGCCAATAAGATTGAGGGGTTTGGTGAAGGTACCAAGGAGTAGGTATAATTGTCCTTTGAACTGTCGCTTGAAGTTAAAGTTTCCTTTCCCTGTGCCCGCTAAGTTAGTTTCGCTAGTACCGTAAAAATTAAAGGTTTGATATCCATGCTCCAGAGCATATTGCATCATGAACCAATGAATCAAGGTTGCTCCACCGAAGTTCATATATTGCTCGTAATTTCCTCCTGCAAAACTGACGACTTCTGAACCATAACAGATGAAGAGGTAGGAGGAGAGGGGGAGCTTATCCTGAGTGATATTCATGTCCTCAAATTGTTGCAACCGTTTTTGATAGGATTGTAATTGATCCTTGGCATCTGCAATTTTCCCCTTGGTTCGTTTGCTTTGAGGCTCATTTTCTAATTCTTCGGTTACTTGTGAAAATTCTTGGATATTAGTGGTCAGGTAGTTCAGATAAGCAGTACAGTCTAGATAGGCATACATAAATTTAGCTTGTTCTTGAAAGCTTTTCTGGATTTCTTTAAAATAGTCTAATTCTTGGACAAAGAAATCTTTTTGCTGACTAGTCGTCGTCAGAATATCATAGAATTGCTCTATATTCTCATCACTAAGTTCTTCGACATGAACCTGCATAGCCTGAAATTTTTTGATGTCCCGCTTGATAGAGGAGGTTAGTAACTGAAGGAGCTCTTCTGGTGAATCAAGTCCAGTAAGTGATTTGACAAACAAGGTGTTTACGACCGTTTCTTGCTTAGGATCAAATTCATTGTAGTATCCCATTGTTTCAAATGTTTTGAAAATGTGGTCGGAAAGATTATCTTGGAGAATAGAGAGTTGATCATCCTTGATAGCCTGAATGAGATAAGGAGAAATACTGACTTGCACACATAACTGTTTATTGAGATGTTTTTCTAGAGCTACTAAGCACTGCTGAGTAAGGGAGGAGTCCCAATTTGTAAAGAGAGGACCATGTAAAATAAGGGCTTCTTTGAAAAAGGCTTTGATTTTACGATATTGGATAATGGTTTGCCCCACTAAAATGTCATCATCATAAACGGCTAGGTATTCGATGTCACGTCCTCTAGATATTTGAAGTCGAGCCATTTCGGCAGATTGGAGAAAATTGGCTTCTGTATATTTCCTTTGTGTGTGAATTTACAGGAAAAAGTGTTATAGATAGGCACTTTTACTGTTCTATTTTCTAAATCTCGTTAGAACTTGCTTGATTCCTTGTAATAATTTGTATTTGAGAGGAGAAGGATAGTAGCGGAAAGTTCCCATTCGACGAACAACAAAACCATTGAAATTTTGTTTAAATCGAAGAACGTTATCTGAACCATCAAATAGGCCAGTAATCCCAAGGAAGTTATAAAAAGGAATTCCCCGTCGAATACTTTCTTTCATGACATACTCCTGTAAAAGAGCGGGGGCGTAAAATTTGTTAAATTCTGGATAAGAGCCACTAAAGAGGTAAGTGGTTTCTTGTGGAGTATAGAGAAATAGGCTACCAGCTAAGATTTGGTCTTCTTCTCCATACTGTTCAATCAGCTTCTGTGCTTCTTCTTTACGAGTGACAAAGGTTTGTTCTTGTTTAAGAATTTGTTGTAATTCTTTTTTCTTTTTAGCAGAATTTGGATTTTCAGTTAACTCCTGTTCAATTCTTTGTAGTTGCTCCTGCACGCGTTGATGTTCGGAGGTGACATGAGTGAGATAATCTTGAAAATTTAGGGTAGCAATCATGAATTCTGCGTTTTCACCAAAACTATCATATAATTTTTGGTAATAGTCCAATGACTTATCACCATAATCACGCCGCTTGGAAGTTGCAGCAGTAATATCTTTAAAAATTTTGAGTTCATTTCGTTTTAATTTACGAATCCTGATACCAAACGTGTTAGCCTTTTTGACTAAGGGCTTCCCTTTTTTACTAAAGGAATTAAGTAATGACTCTTCTGTCAATCCTTCTAAGTTTTTTACATAGTGCCAACTAGGTTCTCCGTCAGAATAGCCCGTCTGCAACCCATCGAATTGATAGCCTAAATCTGTTAAGTTTGTAATTAGCTCAGACTGTTCTGGGCTAGTTTCCTTGCCATTGCTATCAAAGGTCTGGTAAATTTCATAGGGTTTGACAAGGAGCTCTATAGCTCCTTTTTCCTTGGCATAGTCCTGTAAAGCCTTGTAAAAGGGTTGGAGATAGCTTGAATCGGTAGTAACTGGCCCTGAGTTAATCTCCATGTGGAGTCCTCCTGTCATAGGAAGGCTATAAAGGACAGCAGATACTTGGATATTTCCTTCTTTATCTGTATATCCGATGTACTCTACTTCAGCCCCTCTTTTTTGTAACAGATGAGCCATTTCAGGAGTTTGCATAAAAGATCGTAGTGTTGCACGATTGGCATGAGCCATAAATTCTTCTTCTGTAATATAGGTAAGTGTCATGGGATCCTTTCTAAGAGTGTCTGTTCCGTAATTTCTTACGTATTGTATAAGCGAGTTGGAATAATGGTGAGAGTAGGGAAATCGCAAAATCAAACTCGCCAATATATTCTTCAATTGTTGGATTAAAATTAGATTTAAACTTGGTTAATCCATCATCCAAAGTTCCTTCAACTCCTCCCATGTTGGCCCAGATAATACCATCTTCAAAGGCATCTTGAAAAACAGTAGGATAGAGAGAATACTGTGGATAAAATTTTCGGAAGTTATCATTCATGCCCGCATAGAGCATTTCCATGACATTTCCAAATCGGATGGACAAGATACCTGCAATCACGACTTCTTGAGGGTACTGTGTTGCAAAGGTTTCAAATTCTTTAATGTATTTTTCAACAGAAGTTTTTTGCTGGGTTAATTTTGTCAATCGTTTTTTTTGATGCGCTTCAGTTTTCGCTAAATCTGCATCAATGCTTGCTAGTTGTTCTTTGTACTCCTCAAGTCGTTGTGTGATATTCACTTTTGCTAAATGGAGATAGAAATCTTCTTGATAAATATCAGCCATTTTCTTGAAATAGTTGTAATTTCGTAGTGAAACTCCTTTACGAGATTCGGTAAGGGCAACTACGCTTGCAAACTCGTTTAAGTCTGCACTAGTACCACGTGTGCTTGTAACACCTCGTGTTTGGGCATCTTTCATGAGACGTTTTGTATGTTTTGGGAAGGTCTCAAACAGGTTGTCTTGTGTATAGACATTGGCTTGAAAACGAGGCTGAATACTATCTTGAATGTTCTTAGTTCGTCCACGCCAACTAGCCCCTGCCTTGATGAGGCTATCAATAACTGCTAGGGTTTCAGAAGATTCAGGAACGGATTGGCCGATTTTGTATTGTTTTAAATGAAGATTAGGATCGAATTTAATAAAGACTGTCCGATGTTTTTTGGCAATCGTCTTGAGAGATTGTAAGACAAAGGTAACTAATCCTTGGTCGGTATAATCCATAATTGGTCCACGAGGAATGTACATCATCGTCCAACCAAGAGGGAGAGGTTGGATGAGGATGGATGCAACTGCAACGAGTGTCTGATTGTGATAAAAGCCAACACGCTCATTGCCCCAGTTGTCTTTTACTTTCGCCCAAGAACTACTTTGTAAAAGGTTATTTTGCGGATGTTGTTTAACAAAGCTATCGTGTTCCTCAGCGGAGATGCCAGTTTTATATGTGTACATGTTCGTTCAATACCCACTCTCTAATGGCATAGGCAACGCCAGATTCATCATTTGATTTGGTAATATGAGTCGCGATTTTTTTTAGCTCGGAACTGCCATTTTCCATGACGACAGCTACTCCAGCAGCTTCTAGCATGGAGCGGTCGTTTTCTTGGTCACCAATAGCCATCGTTTGCTCCATGCTTAAGCCCAATAAGGCACTGAGCTGTCTAATAGCTTCCCCTTTATTGACGGTTTTTGGGGTTACTTCCAAATAGAAAGGAGCAGATTTTGCGACAGTAAATCGTTCGGTAATGGTTTCTGGAATCTGAGGAATAGCAGCATCTAACTTTTCAGCTTCATCTACCATCATTAGTTTGATAATCTCTTTTGTTTCCATTTCCTCAGGAGTTCGATAAAAGACAGGGGCATCGACGAGCTGAGATTCATAGAGGGTGTATTTGCCAATGTTACGATTGGCTGTGAAAATTCCTTCCTTTGTACTAGCATGCATAGGAAGTTTTAAGGTACGTGCTAGGTATTCCAATTCAAGATAGTCAGCATAGCTCAAACCTTTTTTAAAAACATCATTTCCTGTTGCTGTTTCTTGAACGAGTCCACCATTAAAGGTGATGACATAGTCGCCCTTGTCTAACAGGTTTAATTCAGTTAAAATCCGTTTAACACCAGAAATTGGTCGTCCAGTTGCAATAACAATTTTGACGCCTGCTTGTTTCGCATCTTGAATGGCTAGGGAAACTTCGGGTGTAATTTCGTGTTTGCTATTTAATAGGGTGCCATCAATATCAATGGCTACAAGTTTAATGCTCATCATGTTCTCCATAACTAAATTGATCATTGTGTATATAGCTCAGAAAAGCAGCACTTTGTTGGGCAAAGATGCCTGTTTCTTTTAGCATTTCTTTCGGGAAATAGAAGCGACTATCACCATGCACCGTACCTGCTAATGAGTGAACAATGGGTGAGAGTTGCGATAGTTCAATGAGGTTTCCGTCTTTACGGAGTATCTCAATCTGGGTTCGCTTTTTCTTGGCATTTGGCCGGTAAATATCATAAGGCAAATCAAAATTATGATGAATGGCTGTATAGTAGTCTGGCTCAAACCCCACTTCACTGACAATTGCCTCTAAGATAGGGAGTTGAGACTCTGCTGCAGTATCAAACGTAATCGATTTGAAAACCTTACGGTTGATATAGCGCTGAGCCAAGTCAGATAAAATCTTATCTGGACCTGCAATCCAAGATTGGAAGTAGGTGTTCATGACACCATCGTCTAGAGCGAGATAATCTTCTAGCGTAAAGGAGTGTTCAAAGAAAGGAATCAGACGTGGCGAAGAGTTTTCAAAGAAAGTCTGCAGATTTTGATAGAGGATTTTGGCTCGCTTGAGGAGATTTTGTAGCAAGACCTCCATGGAACGGCTGGCAGGGTGGAAATAAACCTGCATATACATCTGATAGCGGCTGAGGACATAATCTTCCACCGCATGCATACCCGATTCTTTAAAGGCAATACCATTTTCTGTCGGTCTGATAACCCGCAAAATTCGTGTCAAGTCAAATTGGCCATAGTTGGTTCCGGTAAAATAGGAATCTCTTAGAAGATAGTCCATTCGATCCACATCGATTTGACTTGAAATCAGCTGGACGACTTGTTTGTTCGGATAAGTATGGCGGATAACACTCGCTACTTTTTCAGGAAAATCAGGTGCAATCTGACGCAGTAAGCTATTGATTTCTGTGCCGCTATTAGTAATAATCTGGCAAGTCATTTCCTCGTGATCTGTATCAAATAAGCGCTCGAAAGTATGAGAATAAGCGCCATGTCCTACATCGTGTAAGAGTGCTGCAACCATGGTCAGAAGCGAATCGTTCCTGTCCCAAACCTGCGCATATTTCTGCTCAAAGGTTGAGACGATTTGGCGTGCAATTTCATAGGCTCCCAGACAATGCGAAAAGCGACTATGCTCACCACCATGAAAGGTATAGGAAGTTGTTCCTAGTTGCTTGATGCGGCGCAGCCGTTGAAATTCCTTGGTATTGATTAGATTATAGATCAGATCGTTATCTACATGTATGTAATTATGAACAGGATCACGAAATACTTTTTCACTCATTCTTTCATTATATCAAAAAAACGGTATTTGTGCTTTTGTGAACTATTTGCTGATTCGAGGTCAAAAGCTATTTACGAAAGTGCCTTTTCATATTATAATAGGACTATGACAGAAGAGATGATTTTACACCTTATTCAAGCCCTCTTGGTGGGGCTAATTTTATGGATAGCTTGGACGATTTTATCCTATACCAAGGAACACAAGGTTAACCTTGGTGAGCGTTTTTGGACAGGTTTCGGCATTGGGTTTATCACCGATTTGCTTGATACCTTGGGTATTGGAACGTTTGCAACGACTACCACGCTCTTTAAAGCGACTAAGCTGGTGCAGGATGACCGAAAGATTCCTGCTACTATGACCACAGCCCATATCATACCAGTATTGGTTGAAGCGCTTCTTTTTATTACCATCGTTGAGGTAGATTTGCTGACCTTGGTTGCCATGGCAACAGCAGCTTTTACAGGCGCTTTTGTGGGGGCGCGTGTAACCCAGCATTGGAATACGCAGAAGGTGCAGCGGATTTTAGGGATTTTGCTCGTCATTGCGGCCTTTTTTATGGTCTATCGCATGGTGACCAATCCTGGAGCTGATTTGACCACAGATGTCAGAGGTTTATCAGGCTGGAAATTGGTTCTTGGCATTGCCTTTGACTTCATCGTTGGGATGCTGATGAGCATGGGCTTGGGAAATTATGCGCCAGAGTTGATTTTCTTTTCTCTGATGGGAATTAGCCCAGCTATTGCACTACCAGTTATGATGTTAAATGCAGCGATGATTATGACAGCTGGGGCCAAGCAATTTATCCAGTCAGGTCGGGTCAATTGGCCGGGTGTTCCGGGCATTATCGTTGGCGGAGTTTGTGGTGTGCTGATGGCTGCCAAGTTCTTGAGTAGTTTGGATGTCAATAATTTGAAAATTCTTGTGGTCTTTATCGCTTCCTATACAGGATTATCCTTGCTGCGTGCGTCAGTTGTATCACAAGTGAAGGAGAAGAAATGAAGATTATCATTCAAAATGAAATCGACCTTGACGGTGAAATGGAAGTAGTAGAGGAAATCCGTGATGTGGAAGTCGTTGAAAAGGGTGGTTTTCTCTATTTGACCTATCAAAATGACGAGAAAGAGCGCGTAGTCTTGAAAATCAATGAGACAGAATGCACCATGACCCGCTTTTCAACCCCCAAATCTGTTATGCAGTTTATCAACAATGAGACAAGCGTAACGCAGATTGCTACTCCAGTCGGTATCCAAATCTTCAATGTGGTGACAGACTTCTATCAGAAAAAAGATAGTCAAGTAACCATTCACTATGCCTTACGGATTCCACAGACTGGACAAGACTTGGCACGTTATAAACTTCGTATACAGTGGTCTTTATCATAAAAAAATGAAAATCTTCTTGCAAAAACGTTTCATTTTTGCTATAATAGTCAGCATATCAAGGGAGTAGCTGACGGAAGTATCCGTTACAAGGTCGTCAATCCGAAAGAAATTTCCGGCCTTGTATGAAATAGCGAGACTTGTTTGAATAAAACAAGTCTCTTTTTGTGTTTTCAAAAAGGGACGAAAAAGGAGAAAAACATGTCAACAGAACAAAAGCGTCACGCTTTTTACACCCAAGATGCTGATCTTGTTTTGCGTGAGCTAGAGACAAGTGAGCAAGGCTTAACAACGAGCGAAGCAAGCAAGCGCTTGGAGCAATATGGGCGCAATGAACTAGCAGAAGGAGAGAAGCGCTCCCTCTTAGCGAAATTCTTAGATCAATTTAAAGATCTCATGATTATTATCTTGCTACTTGCAGCGATTCTATCGGTTGTAACATCAGGTGGTGAAGATATTGCAGATGCGATTATCATTCTTGCTGTTGTCATTATCAACGCAATTTTTGGTGTCTATCAAGAAGGGAAAGCAGAAGAAGCAATCGACGCTCTGAAATCCATGTCTAGTCCCTCTGCCCATGTCTTACGGGATGGTCATGTGACAGAGATTGACTCAAAAGAATTGGTACCAGGTGATATTGTTAGCCTTGAAGCGGGAGATGTAGTACCAGCTGATATGCGCTTATTGGAAGCAAATTCCTTAAAAATTGAAGAAGCTGCTTTGACTGGCGAATCAGTACCAGTTGAAAAAGATGTCCGTATGACAGTAGCAGAAGATGCCGGAATTGGTGACCGTGTCAATATGGCTTTCCAAAATTCTAACGTTACCTATGGTCGTGGACTTGGTGTAGTTGTGAATACGGGTATGTTCACTGAGGTTGGTCATATCGCAGGTATGCTTCAAGAAGCTGATGAGACAGATACACCGCTCAAACAAAACTTGAACAATCTGTCTAAGGTCTTGACCTATGTGATTTTGGTCATTGCAGCAATTACCTTTGCTGTAGCCGTCTTTATTCGTGGCGAACATCCATTGACTGGTCTCTTAACCTCTGTTGCGCTTGCAGTCGCAGCGATTCCAGAAGGTTTACCAGCTATTGTAACTATTGTTTTGTCCCTCGGGACACAAGTTCTTGCAAAACGCAATTCGATTGTTCGGAAATTACCAGCGGTCGAAACACTTGGTTCAACAGAAATTATTGCGTCTGATAAGACGGGTACTCTTACCATGAACAAGATGACCGTTGAAAAAGTTTATTACAATGGTGAATTAGTTGATGCCAAAGAAACCATTGAAGCAGGACTAGATTTACCATTATTGGGGGCAGTTGTTCTTGCAAATGACACCAAGATTGATGCAGATGGTAAACTAATTGGTGATCCAACGGAAACCGCCTTTATCCAATATGCCCTAGATAAGGCCTACGATGTAAAAGCATTCTTGGCACAGTACCCTCGTGTGGCGGAATTGCCATTTGATTCAGACCGCAAACTCATGTCAACGGTTCATCCATTACCAGACGGCAAATTCTTCGTGGCAGTCAAAGGGGCTCCAGACCAGCTCCTACACCGTTCAACTATGGTGGATATAGCAGGAACGGTTGGCCCGCTAACAGATGAAGTAGCATCAAATATTAAAGCAAACAATTCTGAAATGGCGCATCAAGCGCTTCGTGTTCTTGCAGGTGCTTATAAGATTATTGATAGCATTCCAGAAGAGTTGACAACTGAGACACTTGAAACGGATTTGATCTTTACAGGTTTGATTGGGATGATTGACCCAGAACGCGCAGAAGCTGCTGAAGCTGTGCGTGTGGCAAAAGAAGCAGGAATCCGTCCAATCATGATTACAGGTGATCATCAGGATACGGCAGAAGCGATTGCAAAACGCCTGGGTATTATTGACGAACAAGATGCGGAAAACCATGTCTTGACTGGTGCCGAATTGAACAACCTGTCAGATGAAGAATTTGAAAAAGTGGTTGGTCAATACTCTGTTTATGCACGGGTATCTCCTGAACATAAGGTACGTATCGTGAAAGCATGGCAAAACCAAGGAAAAGTCGTTGCCATGACAGGAGATGGTGTCAACGATGCACCGGCTCTAAAAACAGCTGATATCGGTATCGGTATGGGAATTACAGGTACGGAAGTATCAAAAGGTGCCTCTGACATGGTCCTTGCAGATGATAACTTTGCAACCATTATCGTAGCTGTCGAGGAAGGACGTAAGGTCTTCTCTAATATCCAAAAGACCATTCAATACCTCCTTTCAGCCAACACTGCGGAAGTTTTGACCATTTTTCTTGCCACTCTCTTTGGTTGGGACGTGTTACAACCTGTCCACCTTTTGTGGATCAACTTGGTAACGGATACCTTCCCAGCTATTGCACTTGGCGTTGAGCCAGCAGAACCTGGTGTCATGAGCCACAAACCTCGTGGACGCAAGTCAAGCTTCTTCTCAGGTGGTGTCATGAGCTCCATCATTTATCAAGGAATTTTACAAGGTGCTTTGGTTCTTGCGGTCTATGGTTATGCGATTGCAAATCCAGTCCATGTAGGTGATATGAAAGCTATCCATGCTGATGCGCTAACAATGGCCTTTGCAACCCTTGGCTTGATCCAGCTCTTCCATGCCTACAATGTGAAGTCTGTTTACCAATCCATCTTGACAGTTGGCCCATTCAAGTCTAAGACCTTTAACTGGTCCATTCTTGTTTCCTTTATTCTTTTGGCAGCAACCATTGTCATTGAGCCATTAGAAGCGATTTTCCACGTGACACATCTTGACCTTAGCCAATGGGCTGTCGTCCTCATCGGAAGTTTCTCGATGATTATCATTGTAGAACTTGTCAAGCTCGTCCAACGGACATTGGGCATGGATAAGAACGCTATCTAGAGGATAGAAAAGAAAGCTGCCCATCAGGTAGCTTTCAGATTGAAGACAAAGTCCATAGAATTCATTTTCTAAGGGCTTTTCTTTATAAATAGGAGTATAATGAAAGTATCTCATATGAGGAGGATAAGAGCTATGCTTCATAAAGAACAACCAGAATATAA